>JBCBZY010000052.1:0-11720 GCA_039815115.1 Pseudomonadota bacterium
GACTATCCTGATGCTGCGAAGCTCGCGGATACAGAAAAGCTGCTTGGCACCTATCCACCGCTGGTCTTTGCCGGAGAAGAACGCAGCCTGAAACAGGATCTGGCTGAAGTCGCGGAGGGCAAGGCTTTCTTGCTTCAGGGTGGCGACTGTGCCGAGAGCTTTGCCGAGTTCCATCCCAATAATATCCGCGACACATTTCGGGTCATCCTGCAAATGGCAGTGGTGCTCACTTATGCATCGAAAATGCCGATAGTGAAGCTGGGCCGGATGGCGGGGCAGTTTGCCAAGCCGCGTTCCGCACCGACCGAGACGCAAGATGGTGTCGAAATGCCCAGCTATCGCGGTGACATTATCAATGGCATCGAATTTGACTCCGGTCGCCGGGAACCCGATCCCGACCGGATGATCCGCGCCTATAACCAGGCCGCGGCCACGCTCAATTTGCTGCGGGCCTTCTCAACCGGTGGCTATGCCAATCTGCAGCAGGTGCATGGCTGGACTCATGATTTCATGTCTCGTAGCCCCTGGGCCAAGAAATTTGAAGAAATGGCTGACCGGATTGGCGAGGCGCTGGCGTTCATGGAAGCCTGCGGCATCAATCCCGACACGGTGCCGCAGCTCAAGGCAACCTCTTTCTACACCAGCCATGAAGCGCTGTTGCTTCCCTATGAAGAGGCGCTGACACGGCAGGATTCCCTGACCGGCGACTGGTATGATACCAGCGCCCATTTCCTGTGGATCGGCGACCGCACGCGCTTTGAAGGTTCGGCCCATGTCGAGTTCCTGCGCGGTATCGGCAACCCGATCGGCATGAAATGCGGTCCTTCGCTCGAAGCCGATGACCTGTTGAAAATGCTCGATACGCTTAACCCGGCCCGTGAAGCCGGACGCATCACGCTGATCTCGCGCTTCGGCCATGACAAGGTGGAAGCCGGACTGGCGCCGCTCGTCCGTGCCGTCAAAAAGGAAGGGCACCCGGTTATCTGGTCCTGTGATCCGATGCACGGAAACGTAATCAAGGCAGAAAGCGGATACAAGACGCGGCCCTTTGACCGTATCCTCGCCGAGGTTCGCGGCTTCTTCGCTGTCCATCGCGCGGAAGGCACATTTGCCGGCGGCATCCATTGCGAGATGACCGGGCAGAATGTCACCGAATGTACCGGCGGAGCCGTGGCGATAACCGATGCTGCACTGGGCGATCGCTATCACACCCATTGTGATCCGCGGCTCAACGCGGCGCAATCCCTGGAACTGGCATTCCTGCTGGCAGAAATGCTGAACCAGGAATTGTCCGACCGGGCCCGCGAGGCAGCCTGATCATGGCAGATAAAATCAAACCGGAACGCATGCGGCCGGAAGATTATGCACCAGGAGAATCACCGATGAGTCGAGGCGCAACCTATGTCCGCAAGGAAATCGTCCGCAATGGTGTCGGCTTCGGCAGCGCGCTGGCGATTGTCATCAGCTTCACGACCCACAAGTCGATCATCTGGGCAATCATCCACGGGTTTCTCTCCTGGCTCTATGTGATCTATTACGCGCTGACCCGCTAAACGCGATTACATCCCGTTTGCGACGGGACGAGAACTATCGGGCGGCTATTTCCGTGACATTTTGACCGAACTGCATTATCCTGTTTAGACAATCGGTTACAGGTCGGGGAGCGCCATGATCCGTGCAGCCATTCTGACAGTTTTGACTTCGGCCTTTGTGGCTGGCTGCGCCGGCCCGATTGAGACACGGATCACGACCCAAGCGGGGGCCGCTCTTCCCGCCAGCCAGACCTACAGTTTCGGATCCGTCTCAAAGCAGGATAATGACCTGCACAAGACGGCCCGCGAGCTAGTTGATTCCGCCTTGAAGTCCCGGGGATATAGCTCGGCTGAGAACGCGGCGGTTCTGGTGGACCTGACCCTGGCGGATCGCCCCGCCAATATTGCCATCACGGTTGGAGAAGACACGGAACAAGCTGTACTGGTGGACGTCAAACAGCAGAAACCCCTGCAATCCTGCAAGGACCGGGAGCATCGGCTCACAATCTCGATTGCCGACCGGGTTACGGGAACGTCGCTTTATTCAGGAGCCGCGGCGGAATATCACTGCAAAGGGACCGTCGAGGAATCCCTGCCCCATCTCGTTCGCGGGGCCATGGCGGAATTCGGGTCAGGCTCCGGCTCCCGCCAATTTATCCGCACCCGGAGCGGCATCGAATAGACCCGTCAGTCCCCGATATCGGGAGCGACCGGTAACAGCACGGTCATCCGCGCGCCCCCGTCTCTGAGATTGTCCGCGCGCACTGTTCCTCCATGCCGCTCGATCACCGCCGCCACAAAGCTGAGCCCCAGACCGCTGCCCTTGACCGATCCCTGCGCCTGGCTGTCATCGCTGGCAAAACGCTCGAACAGATGCTCAAGCATGTCTGGCGCAACACCCGGTCCCTGGTCGCTGATCTCGATCGAAACAAAAGGCTGCTTGTCGAGATCAATCCGCCGGAGATTGATTTCAATCACACCTTTGTCCGGGCTGTACTTGATGGCATTGTCGATCAGATTGACGAATGAACGGTGAAGACTGCTCGGCTCGCCGACAATGAAGGCGCCGTCTGATCTGTCTTCGACCCGACACTTGATCTTGCGCGCTTCGGCCAGCGGCCAGAGACTGTCGCTGGCCTCAACCACCAGGTCAGACAGCAAGATGTCCTCACCCGCAAATTCGCTCGACTTGATCCGTGCCAGCCCGACGAAATTGTCGGCCAGTGCCAATGTTCGCCGTGCATGTCCCTCGATGCGTCTCGCGGAGTCGGATGGCTCGGAACTGTCGAGTAGTGCCAGGATCGCAGCCTGAGGGGCGCGCATATCGTGGGATAGCAATTGCAACACTTCCTCCCGCTCTTCCGCGGCATTGGCCACTTGCGTGATATCCGCCAGATAATGGATATGCCCGCGCAAGTCGCCGTCGTCCGACAAAATCCGTGCCCGCCGCATTGCAAAAACCTCTTCATTGAGCGACGTGAATTCGACATAGTCCAGTTCCTGCGACTGCCGGTCCATCGCCAGATATTCCTGCACTTCCGACAAGTCTCCCGGTGTCACAAAACGGGCGAGCATGTCATCCAGCGCCACTTCCTGGTCCTTGCCGGCGGGTTCGAACCCGATCTGGGCAAGCTTGTTCACAAATTTGACCCGGCCTTCGAGATCGGTGATGAACATCGGGTCCGGCAGATTGGACAAGGCATCGGAAATGAACCGCCGCAAATCACGCATGTGGGAAATGGCATGCGTCAGTTCTTCCGCCTGTCCGGTGACCACGTCCACTGGCCCGGCCGGTCTGGCTACGACCGGGATATCCACTTTGCTCGCCCGGAAATTTTCCAGTTCCTCGTCCATGAAATCGCTTGTCGCCTGCAGCCGCCGCCAGCCCCAGACAGGATAGACCAGCGCCAGTCCGACCAGTGCCGCTCCCGGCGCGAACCAGAGACGGAAGACCAGCAACAGCGCTGTGGCGCCGAGCACCAGCACAATCAGGCCAAGGGATATGAATATGGTCGATCGCGGGCGCCAGCGCCAGAAACCGGCGAGCAAAATCCACAGCGGCGCCAGCGACAGTACCAGCTGTTGCCAGAATGGCAGCGGTGCGACAAAATCATCGCGTTCCAGCGCACCGAGCAGATTGGCCATGATTTCCACTCCGTCCATTGATCCGCCATCATTGAGCGGGACGTTGTGACGATCGCCCAGCCCGCTGGCGGTGGCACCAATCAGCAGAATCTTGTCCTCCAGAAAGGCGGGGGGGACTTCGCCATTGGCAATGGATGCATAGGAAATGGCGGAAAAGCTGTTGCGCTCGGACCAGGGCATGAGCAGCGGGTCATCACACCGGGCCAGCCGGTCAAAGGCCGGAGACGACTTCCCGTCATGCATGTACCGATAAAGCTGTTCCATCAGATGCGGCCAGTTCCGCGCATCGTCTCCATCTCCGGCAAAGCACAGGGCTGCACGGCGGACCACACCGTCATCATCAAAAACCAGATTGACATGACCGACACCATCGGCAACCTGCCGGAATTGCTGCAAGGGTTCCTTCACGTCGAAAGCCGCACCATCGCGACCGGGGAATACGAAATGCAGCGGCAGGAACAGGCCGGAATTTCTGGCCATGGCCTCGGACAGCAACTCGTCATTTTCCGGATCGCCACGTTCGCTGAGGATGATATCGAAAGCGATCGCCTTCGGGTTGCCAGCCTCGAGACGCCGGAACAATTCGGCATGGCGGTCGCGTGACCAGGGCCATTTGCCGAATTCAGCCAGACTGTCCTCGTCGACACCGACAATCAGCACGTCACCGGCGGCTTCGGGCCGCTCCAGTCCGGACAGCTGATCGTAAAGCAGGTGATCGACCCGCGACAGGCTGTTCCAGTGAATCAACAGCGCCACGACCAGCGAAGACAGGACCGCGACACCGGCCCATTCTATCCCAAGGCGGCGGCGCAGTTTCATGGCAGAATTGGTCTCCGGGGCGCAATGCCGCGATCAGGAAAATAAGGCGTCAGCCGGCGACGGTCAATTTTTCAAATTCCGTCCATTTTTCCACCGGTTCCGGATCTTTCGGATCACCGGTAAACTGGGTGACACCAACCCGCCAGAAATAGTCTCCGTCTGGCAGATCAGACAGCGTCAGAACATCCGCGGTCAGGCCCGCCTCATCGACCATCGGCACGGCCGCCTTGTCGCCGGCGACCAGCTGGAAGCGATACAACCGCGTCCCGCTGCCTTCGCCGGCCCATTTGAAGCGGAAACCGAAGTCCCCCTGCCCTGCTGTACCAGTGATGGTGCTGAGCACGCGCTTGAACGAAAAGGTTGAAGGCAGACCTTCGAACCCGTCAGACGCCAGCAACGACGCCTTGCCGAAATAGCGGCCATCGGGAATAGCGGGCAAGGTCATGACCGGCTCGCCGCTGTTCTTCTCGTCCAATATGTCGACAAAGCCGGCATCGCTGGAGATCATCATGCGATATCCCTGTGCGGCGGCGCCCGGTTCGAATTCAAATCGCAATTCGGGGTCAGACTGGATTTTCGCCGGTTCAACCATGGGCGGTTCAGCGAGCAGGCTGGCCGTCAGCAATTCTCCGCTGGCGGTGGCCGCCGCACCTTGCCCGGCCGGAACTGATACGGCATTGGCGGCTCCGATATCCTGTCCGGCAGCCACGTCCACCTGTCCCTCGACAGTTTCGGCAAAGGCCGTTCCGCTGGCATCATCGACCCGCACCCGATAGTCGGTTCCGCGCACGGCGGACACCGCGACGGGCGTCCGGACGCGATAACGGTCGGCGTCCCGATCAAAGGGCGTGACTTTCGAACGGACCCGGCCATTGTCGACCGAAAATTCATAATCCACGCTGTCGGTCAGCAATATGTGACGCAAGCGGGTGATCCGTACCTTGCTGTTTGATGGCATCGAGATCCGGGAGCCGTCTTCGAGACTCAGCGTCACGAAACTGCCCGCCTGGGTAATGATCTGACTGCCTTCAGCAATATCGAGACCGCGCGCCGGAGTCAGTTGCCGGCCATCGGCAGCAATCGAGACATTTCCCCGAAACGCACTGAGGCTGGCTTGTGTCGAACGATATTTGAGCAGCCGGAACGGAATGGTGACCCGCTTGCCAATGGAGATTTTCCGGGGATTGGCGATCCGGTTCAGTCGTTGCACCACCCGGTAGTCGCCAGGCTTGCGAAAATATTTCGTACCCAGATCATACAGCGTGTCACCGGGTTTGAAGATATATTGTATCCGGTCGCCATCGCTCACCGGCTGAGCGGCAACGGTACTGGCAGCGAAAACAAGTGGCAGGCAGGCGAGCCGGATGGTGATGCGAAAATTCCGGTCCAAAGCCATGTTCACTTCCCGTTGCCAAGTGTCTCCAGCCTGTAGCCATAACCGAAAACAGTGAAAATCCGAAACCCGTTTTCCGGCGACAGGGAAAGCTTGGAACGCACACGGGACACATGCATGTCGAGCGTGCGCGTGGTCAGATGCGCATTGGTGCGCCAGACGGTTTCCATGATGTAACGCCGCGACAGGGTGCGGTCGCGGTTGCGAAACATCAGGTCGGTGAGCTCAAACTCCTTGGCCGTCAGCGCGATCTCCTTGCCATTATGGTTCACTTTCTGCTCAATCCGGTCGAGCTTGTAGTCGCCATATTGGACCGAGGGTTCCATCGCCGAACTGCCGGTATTGCGCCGGAGCACGGCATTGATCCGCGCGCTGATGACATCCGGATCCTCAGGCTTGGTGATATAGTCATCCGCTCCGGCATTCAGCGCATCGCTGATATCCTGCTTGGCGGTCCGGCTGGTCATCATGATCACCGGCGGACAGTCATCAACTGCATCCTGCATCCATTCCAGAATCTGGATGCCGGTCTTGCCGGGCATGTTCCAGTCGAGAATGACCAGGTCAAATGTATCCCGAAGCAGCGCACTGGTCAGCGCCGTCCCATCGGAATAGCCGACTGCCACATGGCCCTGCCCTTCGACAATCTTGGTCAGGAATTCGATGATTTCCGCATCATCATCGGCAATAGCAATACGCATGTTTCTACCTCTTCGGCTATATTGGCCGGTCGAGCTCCATCCCGATCACGGCCGCACCCCCACTGTTCTTCTGTTCTAAACAGTATCTTAGGCCTGTTCGTTTACATTTGGCGAGTCCTGAACGCATCGCGTTACAACCCTTTACATCGCGAAACAGGGAAATCTGTTACAAGCGCCCCTGAAATCGTCACGCATCTCCTCAATGATGTACAAGCCGGCAGGTCCAACCTGCCGGCTTTTTTTGTTAGGCAGAGAGGGAGCGGGCTGCCGCGTCAACCAGGGTGACAAAGGTGACACGGTGTCACCCAGCGGATTTGTCAGGCTTTCCATTATATTTCAGAGGCTTGGGCAGAGTTGGAGTTGAGTGACATAGGCGCAGGGGAAAAGTCCTTTCGGGCAAAATTGAAAGCGGGAAAGGATAGCGGAGGTCATGGGGTGTAGGAAAGGATGGACACAGATCGCTGCTTTGGGCAAGCGTCACCCTTATCCCGAAAGCGGACGTTCGTTAGTCTTCAACAACTGAGATGTCGGTTGTCTCTGTGAACGTAAAAACGATCTTTTTCCGTCCAGCCCCATATGCATATCCCTTTGGCCAGACCTGCTCAGCCAATGCACTGTTGCAAATCGTTATTTCTTCACTCGGGTTGTCCAGACCCTCTACTGTACAGGATGAAATCTCCCCATTCGCTTCCTGGATCAAGGTGATCTTTCTGGTTCGTTCATCATGGAACGGAAGGGTAAAAGGTTCCGGCAGTGTCCATCTTACTGCACTGCTCCACTCGCCTTGAACCGGTTTGCCTTTCTCGTCCAAAGCTGGACGAAACTGAGCGTTCGCCTGCAAAACTTCGCAGGTTCGCTGGTCTAGAATTGTCGAGCCGCTGGTCTCGGTTATCGAACAGGACAGCACTTTTCCATCCGGATCAATTTTCAGCGTAAAGCCGGTACTGCCTTCCGTTCGGGATTCCAGAGCTTCGACGGGATAGTCGTTTGAGCCGACCCAGCTTCCCGGATTGCCGCGCGGTTCTGCTTGCCTTCCCAAGTCCGGGTCCTGAGCAGCCATTGCGAGAAAAAATAGCAGGCTATTTGTCATTGGCGAGCCTTAATTGCGGGCGCTTGCGGACAGGCAAGCCGAACTGTCCGAAGCCCAATCGACATCATAAGTTGCAGGTACTTTTTTCGCTGCGGGCCGGACCAGATTCACGTTGTCGGGATCAAAATAGATCAGGCCTTTACTATTGTTGAAAGTGACGATCCTTTCATTATCCGCCTCAGCTTTTTCTGTAGCCACTTCTACTTGCTCTATTCTTGAACTGCGAATCATCCGGATAGCACCATCATGTATTGCAAAAGTTCGATAATAGTTTCGACCGAATAGTCGTGTATCAAAGCCGGAATTGTGAGACCATTGCCTGGCCTCTGTTGCCTCGGGCAATCTCACTGTGGTCACATGGCAACACTAAAACCGGGCTTGTTGTAATAGGGTATCGATTTGCTATCCGCCGCTGCTCTGATGCGTTTTGATGGCGGGTTAAAGCCGCCGCCGGGCAGGGCGAGTGACTTGCCTCCGCCGCCATTATTGTCCCAGTCAACCAGCCCGTTACCGATGATGGTCAAGACGCTTGCCTGCGCCTGCTCGTCAAACCGCCACGTGACATCATCGATTTCTTGCCACGTATCTCCAATCAGGCTTTGTCGCATCACATCGAGCAACTGACCAGGAGCCAAACCTGAAAACTGGATTTGTTCTTCCAGGGCCTTGATTCCCCGAGTAATAGCGATGCTAGTCTTCTTTGCCGGAGACCCAAATCCCGCCCTTGCATCAATTTCGAAAAGCCTCAGTTCATTTGGTTCGCGATGCGGTAGCCAATCAAGTTTCTCAATGGATGCCCCCTGTGAGTTGATCGGCAAAACCCATCGATACGGATAACTTGGTTCAGTGGTGGGTGGGACAACAGCCGGCAGTGTTCCGTCCAGATAGTAGGATTTTCCGTCGATCTTTGCTCTCACCAGCACATGATCAAACATGCCCGGATTAGGGAGCCGCTCATCCAGGCCATCATCAATCCCTGCATTACTCGCCATCACAGGTTCTGCTTCGATCTCGAGAGCTCTCAGCAAGGCCAGCAAAAGCGCAGTCTTGCCTTTGCAGTCACCATATCGCCGCTGCCATGTCTCTTCGGCGGTTGCCGGGACGAGGTTTCCGGTATCCAGACCCACATATATATAACGTACATTTTGCTGCACCAGATTCAGCGCAGCATTCGCTCGGTTGAAATCATTATCGTGAGCCGCCGCTATTTGTTGTGCCTCCTTGAGGAGTGGTGAGTTGACTTTTAGTGTCGCAGCATCGCGATAATATTGCGAAAAACGTTGGGAGATTTCCTCCCATTCGGAAAAGTCGCTAAATTCAACGAGACGTTGCCAATTGAAGCGTGGCGGTGCATCTTTAGGCGGAGTTCGGCTTTCAGGATTTTCAAAACTGAAGTCGATCGCGCGGACACCACGCTTTGCGACATCTGTCATATCGTCCGTCAACTGGATATTCGGCTTTTCGCCTTCTGCCCAACTCAGCCCCAGCCGAATCTGCCCGAGGGCAGGACCAGATTGCAGAAGCAATATACCGGCGCCGCTATTGCCTAGTGTAGGGTCTGAAATCGGAGTAGTATAAGACAGTTCGAGTTCGTCCCCAACACGCAAATCGGGAATGCGGGCGATTGCCGTCAAAAAACCATCAAGCATCGCCAGCTCCAATTGGTCTTCCCGGCGCAAAATCTCGAAAGATATGTCCGGCAAAGCGTCTATGGTTGTGCCATCACGGTGAATTTTTATTGCGTGTACGGTCGGCGCACCCGATTCCGGTTTCCAGACAATCGACAGATTGCCGAGTTGCAAGGCATTGGAATGCAATAACTTGTAGCGATACCCAAGATAGTGCAACTGCCCGCGTTCAACAAAATGAACCAGTGAATCCTGCCGCCTGATATATACCAGGCCACTTGCATCGTTCGGAACATCAATCAGTGGAGAAGGGACGACCCATTCCGGAGGCGGGCCAAACTGGATCTGATCATTTTGGGCATGGGCGGGAGCATAAAGAAATATCGCTGCAATCAGACCAATGAAAAACCGCAATAGCCATCCCCTTTTTCGTCGGCCAGAATATCCAGCTCAAGAGCTATAGTAAACGAGTATTTGACAAGATCACGCTCCGCTGCATCCCAAAAGTGAACAATAAAGGATGGGGAGCATAATATTGAACCAATGGATTGTCTGCCCCATCGAAGGGTTGCAATGCCAGTTTAGTTGGGGAGCAATGCAGCTTTAATCTCAGCACGGCGCAAGGCATTCATCGGTGTGAACTTTTGGGGAATATCCCGAGCGAACTTTGTAAAAGCCCGGTCCACTTGAGAATTCGTACGAAGAACACCATAGATGGTTGGCAAAGTTGTTTCGCCATAAAAGACTCCGAAAGCAGGATTTCGCATAGCATGGATGAATTCTGCACGATGCGTGTCGTCGTGCAGGGCTTTGACGGCCAACTCCGCCGCCTTATCGTGTTTTCCGAAACAGAGATATGTTTCTGCTGCAATCACGAAAGAGTCTGCTTCATGATCTTGAACGAGTCGCAAATTTTCTTCGGCTTCTTCTGTTTTGCCCAGGAAAAATGCCGCGCAAGCTTTGGCATTCCAAACCAGCATTTTTGCATAGGGAGAGCCCGATTTGAGAGCGATTTCTCCTGCTTGATTGGCCGCAGCCAAGCCTTCGGCAAAGCGGCTTTGACTGACGAGTCTTGTTGCGCGATTGATGGTAAAATTTACCAGCCAGCCATTTTTTGAAGGCAAATAAGGTATAGAAGCAAACTGATCCAATACCTTGTCAGCCTTATCAATGTCGCCCATCGCATCAAACGCATATGCCCTTAGATTCAACGCCCAGCCGTCATCCTCATCCCATTCAAGTCTGCCTTCACTAGAATCGTCAATCGAGTCAGTTAAGGCGATGACCTCTTCGAACTTTCCGGCAAAGTGCAAGGCATGGGCCAGTTCTTGCTTCGTCTTTTTGTTGGATTTGTCCAATTCGAACTGGCGCTTTCGAAAAGCCAAATTATCTTCCAAAACCAGTTTCAAATTTTTTCCGGCTCGTTCTTCAATAGCGGGCCATGCGTTTTCGTAACTGCGGTCTGAAAGCATCTCCAGATACTTGTAGGGAGACCTGACATAGAGCAGTAGTTCCTCAGCATCTGGCGAAATTCCTCGCTTCAACCTGTCTTTCAGCACAGACGAAGCCGCAACTGACTGCAAGGCCGCTTCAAGTCTTGAGAAGTGCGGCGAATCATGGAGTGCGACAAACATCCTGCTCGCTTCGTCAGGCTGGTTATTGCGATGTAGCGATCCAGAAAGACGGAATATGCTGTCCGATTCAATTTGCAGCAACTGATCCGGCGTATCCGCTTGGGAGAGCGCGATCAATCGATCAACAGCATCGGTTCCCTTGCCTGCATAGCGTGCAACAGTGAAACCCCAGACCTCCGATAACGGATTTTTGCCAAACAGTTTTTCAAGTCCGAGCGTGTGTTGATATGCTTGTTCCCAATCTCTCCGGTTCACAGCACAATCAATGCCAAACCTGTGCATCTGCTCTTCTATAGGTCCAAGAAATACGCCCCGGTCGAACATTTCCGAGAGCAGTTCAGCAGAGTGACAAACATCCCGTGGGTTTCTTTCTTCGCTTTCGAGATAAAGCTGAAACAACTGGTCCTTGCTGAGCTGGCTCAGGTCCATCTCCACAGTTTCTGCAAAAGCTATGTTGGCAAACAGCACAAACGGCGCGAGAAATGAGCATTTAATCATGCCCAGGGAAAGCCTCCTCGACTTGCACAGTTCTTTGGCTGGTTTTCTCATCAGGCTCGAGGCAAACAAATATCGCATTTGCGTTCGAATGCCGACAAATCACATTTTCGTCAATTCCTCATGCGATTTGGATACTGATCCTGATAAGTCCGCTTTTGTACCCATAGCGGACCCTGCCACCTACGCTCGCTTCATCCCGAAAGCGGACATTGGCATTCTGATCATCCCGGCGCCCGAGCGAGGTGAATAGCTGTAGGTGCGTCAGTCAGCGATCATGAAA
>JBCBZY010000190.1:0-5585 GCA_039815115.1 Pseudomonadota bacterium
GCCGGCAATTACTGCTGCAGCGGCAAGAACACCGATGATAATTCCGGTGCTGCCTTCGAGCTGCTCACCGTCTTTTTGAACAGCTGCAGTGCGTTCTGCAACAGGTCCAACACTTTGAACAGCCTGGGCTGAGACCGGGGCTGCAATCAGAGAAACAGCCGCAGCTGCGGTTGCCAGTTTGGTAACTTTCATTTTGTACTCCATTCCTAGTTCATGTTTAGTCGGATCAAACCGGTTTCCCGGTTTTGCCCCCCCAACACATTCAACAACGTTGCACGACCTGTTGTTTTGCTATTCGGCATCCACTGTCAATATGAGTCCTTACAGGCGGTCGTTGCTAGTTGCAACAGATCAAAGGAAACTTTCCGGTCACATGCCCAGATTTTGCGTCACTTTGACGAAAGCGGCCGTTTCGGTATCAATCTGCTCGATAGACCGGACGACCTGCGATCCATGTTTGTTCAACCCGGAAATTTCGAATTGCCGCTGGCGAGCTCAGCAGCAGATCATCCGCCACAAGAACAAAATCTGCCCGTTTTCCGGGCTCCAGACTGCCCAACCGGTCATCAGCAAAACCCGCAAAGGCAGCGTCGAGCGTATAGGCACGCCAGGCTTCTATTCTTGTCACGCGTTCCCGTGGCAACCATCCGCCAAAGGGTTGCCCGTTTTCGTCCTCCCGGGTCATGGCAACCGCCAATCCGGGGAAAGGGTTGGCAGATTCGACCGGCACATCGGTGCCAAAGGCCAATTTGGCGCCCGAATCGAGAATCGACTTCCAGGCGTAGGCGCCTTCAAGTCGATTCGGTCCCAAACGTACTTCGGCCATCAGCCGGTCCGACGTTTGATGAACAGGCTGCATCGACGCGATCGCGCCGGTTTTCGCAAATCGAGGCAAATCCGCCGGGTCGACAATCTGCGCATGTTCGATCCGCCAGCGGCGATCTCCGCCATAGCTGGACTGCATTTCCTCGATGGCGGACAGGGTTTCTGCATTGGCCGCATCACCAATGGCATGGACGGCGGTCTGGAAACCGTCCATCGCGGCGCGGCTCATCTTGTTTTTGAGTTGAGCAGGAGTGAGCAATGCCAGTCCCTTATGCCCGGCCCGGTCAGCATAAGTCTCTTTCAGCAAGGCTCCCCGGGAACCAAGAGCGCCATCGACATAGAGCTTTACGCCGGCCAGCCGGAGCCGATCATCATATAGCCACGGGCTGGGGCCCGGGCCGCCAATGGCAATCATATTGTCGATTTCGGCGGCATAGGAAATGATCCGCACCTTGAGCTGACCCTTGTCTCCTGCCCTGCGATAGCTTTGCCAGTCTTCCATTGTTGTCCCCATATCGGCAATGGTAGTCACGCCATTTGCGAGCAGGATTTCCTGGGCTTTCATCAGCGCCAGATCCCGTTCGACGGGTCGGGGCTGCGGGATGACTCTGAAAAAAAGACTCTCGGCCTTGTCCACAAATATGCCGGTGGGCTGGCCGTCTTTCTTCTCAATGGCTCCACCGGCCGGCGCCTTGGTCTTTGCATCAATTCCGGCCGCTTTCATGGCAAGGCTGTTCACCCAGACAGCATGGCCATCCACACGAGACAGAAATACCGGGCGATCAGGCACCGCATTGTCGAGTTCTGTCGCCGTGGGAAATCTCCCCAGTCCCCAGCTTTCCTGGTTCCAGCCATTTCCGATGAGCCACTGGCGGTTGGGGTAGCGCTCGGCATAGGTCTTGATCCTTGCAAGCGCTTCTTCCAGCGACCGGGTACCACTCAAATCAAGTGTCAGTGCAGCAAAGCCCATTCCCATGACATGGCCGTGGGCATCTACAAAGCCGGGGATCAGCGTCTTGCCTTCGCCATCAAACTGAAAGTCCAGCTTGTCGGGTCGCTTGTCCTCTCGGTCCAGGAGCTTCTTCACGCGGCCTTCGTCATCAATGACCATCGCAGAAAAACGGACGACTTCTCCATTCTTGTCCAGCGTCATGCCGTTGACATTTTCGACAAGGCTGTCGGCGTGCGCAGCAGTCGTCAGCAAACCTGCCATGCCAATGCCGGCAGCCAGCCCGACGGCGCCCTTCCATAGCGAGATCATCTGCATATTGACGCCTTTCATTTTCCAGTCCTTGGCAACCGGGACACAAGAGAGCTGGTGTCCTTGCGTCCTCCCCCGGCGGCCTGAACTTCTGCGTAGAGCTGATCGACCAGCGACGCCACTGGCAGTGCGGCGCCGTTGGACCGCGCTTCCTCGATTGCCAGCCCCAGATCCTTGCGCATCCAGTCCACGGCAAATCCGAAGTCAAATTCGTCTTTCGCCATCGTGTCCCAGCGATTGTCCATCTGCCAGCTTTGTGCGGCCCCGCCCGATATCGCCTGATACACCTTGTCCAGATCAAGCTTGCTGGCCTGCGCGAAGCGCAATGCTTCGGAAAGACCTTCCAGCACGCCCGCGATAGCGATCTGGTTACACATCTTGGTGGTTTGACCGGCACCGGGCCGACCGACATGCACGATGCGAGCGGCATAGACGGACATGATGATTTCTGCGGCCGCAAACGCTTCCTTGCTGCCGCCGCACATGATCGAAAGCTTGCCATTTTCGGCCCCCGCCTGTCCGCCGGAAACAGGCGCATCGACCACGTGGATCCCGCGCCCTTCAGCTTCCACTGACAATTGCCGGGATATCCGCGCCGATACGGTCGTGTGGTCGATAAACAGCGAACCTGGAACCATCGATCCGAAAACTCCGTCACGCCCCATAGTCACTGCACTCAGATCGTCGTCATTGCCGACACAGCTAATCACAATCTGCTGGTCCTTCGCCGCGATCGCCGGGTTTTCGCCGATGGCCCCGCCATAGGTTTCAACCCATTTTTCCGCCTTTTCCCGGCTGCGGTTGTAGACTGTCATTTCATGTCCGGCTTTTGCCAGATGCCCCGCCATCGGACCACCCATTACGCCGATCCCGATAAATGCAATTTTCGCCATATTTCAATATCCTTGACGCCCGCATAATCATTGTTTCCATGAAAGACCAGATGCGTTAGGGGCTGTCGCATTATGAACGACGCCAAACCCGCTTCGCTACCGACTTTTGACTATGCTGACGTGCAGGCTGCTCATGACCGCATTCGGGATCGGATTGTCCAGACGCCCACTCTCCAAAGTCTGACGCTGTCGGAAATGGCCGGAGCGGAAGTCTGGCTGAAGTTCGAGAACCTGCAGTTCACGGCGGCCTACAAGGAACGTGGCGCTCTCAATGCGCTATTACTGATGGACGAAACCAAGCGTCAGGCCGGGGTGATTGCAGCATCGGCCGGAAACCATGCGCAGGGTCTTGCCTATAACGCGCGCAATCTCGGTATTCCCGCCACCATCGTCATGCCCAGCACCACACCGATGGTGAAAGTTGAGCAGACACGCGGCCATGGTGCCGAGATTGTCATTCATGGGGGCAGTTATGATGAATCCTATGCCCATGCGCTGGAACTGGCCGGGCAGCGCGGGCTTACCTACATCCATGCCTTTGATGATCCCCATGTGGCCGCCGGTCAGGGCACCGTGGCTATCGAGATGCTGGAAACCGTGCCGGAACTGGATCGCCTGATCATACCGATCGGTGGTGGCGGATTGTTTTCTGGGATGGCGACGGCCGCTCATGCGATCAAGCCGGGGATCAAGATGACCGGCGTTCAGGCCGCTCTCTATCCCAGCATGTACGGCAAGCTGACGGGACAGGACGTGTCGCCCGGCGGTGACACGCTGGCCGAGGGCATTGCGGTACGCAATCCGTCCGAATTTACCGCTGCGATTATCGAAAAACATGTCGATGAAATCCTGCTTGTCGGAGAGGCGCAGCTGGAGGGTGCCGTCAGCCTGCTGCTGCAGATCGAGAAAACCGTCGTCGAAGGCGCGGGTGCCGCTGGCCTCGCGGCTCTGCTCGCCAATCGGGAGAAATTTGCGGGAGAGAAAGTCGGGCTGGTGCTTTGTGGCGGCAATATCGATACCCGGCTGCTCGCTAACGTCTTGCTCCGGGACCTCGCACGCTCCGGCCGACTGGCGCGTTTGCGCCTGCATCTGCGCGACCAGCCCGGTGCGCTGTACAATGTTGTCCGCGAATTTGCCGAGCACGAGGTAAACATCATCGAAGTCTATCACCAGCGCGTGTTCACCAACCTGCCCGCCAAGGGCCTGATCACCGACATCGAATGCGAAGCCAAGGACCGCGAACAGCTGGAAGCGCTCATCGCAGCACTCAACAAGTCGGGATATGATGTCCGGCAGGTCGAGCTGGCGGATTGATGACGGCGAACGTCCGCTAAGGGTCCAAAAGCGGACACTTTTTGAAAAATTGTTCCATGTAGGCTTACGACCCATTTGTTGTCGCTAGGGTGCGTTGGTTTTCAGTTCAGTATCAGCTGTCTGTTTGTCTTTATGCGCGGCTGAAGCTTTCGCCACAATTGAGGGAATTAATCTAAAACCTTCCGGAATCTTTCGTAGTCCGAAGCGCCCCCTTGCTGCCCATCGCGCTAACACTAACTCCGCTCCTGGGTGTCCAGCCTCAACAGCTATAAGCATCAAGGGCCGAACTTCGTGTGCAACACGATTGCTTGGCCTTAGGCGATATTTGTTCCAACTATACCAAAAAAAGGCTGGTACGAAACCTTGTGCCATGCCGTCTTCCAATACGTTTGGCCAGTATTTATGTTCGCCACGTCGATACAAAAAATTGGCATAACTGATCGTCGAACTCCATGATCCCGCGCACAATGCACGATGATAATATTCTCCAGCCATCTCTTGGTTTTCCCCAATTCCGGGATAACCATCATAAAGGTAGCCGACCCACCTCATGGCAGGTACTGATCCTTTATCTGCTAGAGCGATCAAAAGCTCCAGCGCTTGGGAAGCATTGGTTTTGAGAAGTTCGACCGCTTCTGATACTTGAGTGCGAAGAATGTCATCATCTTCCCATGGCTCCCAATCTCTCGCAAATTCGTCTTCCCATCTATAGGTAGTTTCCCAAAAGCTTTGAGAGCTTAACTCGGGAGGGCAAAAGCGATCACATAGCCAGTTACAGATTTTGCAGGGCATTTATTGAAACTAACACAACAACCAACAAATGAAACCAATATAAGGACTGGTTATAGCGCTAATGCCCGCTATGGGCGCAAAAGCGGACATTGAATATCGACGAGTTATTGCTAGTCGGAGGCATGATCGAAAAAGACCACCCCGAACAATGGCATGACCTATGGCTATCAAGAAAGCCTAACGAGGGAGGGCACATCCGATTTGAACTCGGCGGTGAAGATTTCGACAATACCAAGCAACCGGTCCCTCGCTTCATTCAAGCTTACAATCGCGCCGTCACTGTTGCAGAACATATTTTTGAAGGTGATTTGATCGGGATAGTCGCCTGGCACCCTGAAGACGCAATGCCTTCGATCGGTATGCCGAAAGTAAAATCGGGGTTTGAAGTCTTGGAGAAAACAGGGTTTTCGGCAATTCAACTGTCGCAGTGGAAGGCCGATGTTTATCCAGAACCCGGCGAAGAACAAATTGGGTTTGAAATGCGAAGTTATGATTTAAGC
>JBCBZY010000273.1:0-3959 GCA_039815115.1 Pseudomonadota bacterium
AGATCCGGAAAGCACCGCGGCGGCGCGCGACTATATCAAAGAAAGCAGTGAATATGCCGCAGGCTGGATGTGGGAGCTCAGCCCCGACGTCCCGCGCACAATGCGCTGATTGCGAAGGCTTTTCTTGCGGTGTGCTGTAGTTTTCGTTTTGCGCTAATCTGTGTCGAAACCGTATACACTGAATATCGCCAGCCGCCCGGGATAGACCGCCCTTCCCTCCATCAGAGCCCGTCCGGTCCTCTTATCGACCTGCTTCAGGCCCCAAGCATCACCTCTCCGCCAGCAAATTGCATGGCGTCGGCCCGGTCCTGCGCGAGCAGCAGCGGCCCGTCGAGATCCACCCACCTGGCGCGCTGGGCCAGCGCGAAGGCCGGGCGGATCGCCAATGATGTCGACAGCATGCAACCGACCATGAGCGCCAGCCCCGCCTGCTCCGCCGCATCGGCGATACGGATGGACTCGGTCAGGCCGCCGGCCTTGTCGAGCTTGATATTCACGGCCTGATAATAGGGCGCCAGAGCCGGGATATCAGCGCTGGTGTGGCAGCTTTCATCGGCGCATAGCGGCACCGGGGAGCGAACCCCGGCGAGAAGATGGTCCTGCCCCGCGCTGACCGGTTGCTCGATCAGCTCGACACCCCACTGGGCCAGCGTGGCAGCTTCGGCGGCAATGTCGAGATCATTCCAGCTTTCATTTGCATCGACGATCAGGCGGGCCTCCGGCGCACCGCGATGGACAGCGGCGACGCGGACGTGATCGTCCTGACCAGACAGTTTGAGCTTGAGCAGGCTGTGGCTATCGGCGGCAGCGCGGGCATCCGCCTCCATCTGCGCCGGATCGCCCAGCGAGATGGTGAAGGCGGTGGTCAGCGGCCGGGGCTCGGGCAGAAAGGCGTGTTTCCATAAGGGCTGGCCGTGCTGATGGCATTCCAGATCCCACAGGGCGCAGTCGAGCGCATTGCGGGCCGCTCCACGCGGCATCTGGTCGAGCAGGGTCAGGCGGTCGAATTGGGGATGGGTACTGGCGAAACCCTCGATCGCGGCGATGCAGCCCTCGGCGGTTTCGCCTTCATAGTAGATCGGTGTCGCCTCACCCACGCCCTGATGCGCGCCATCGCTGACCGTGCAGATCACGACATCGACATGGGTTTTGGCCCCGCGGCTGATGACGAAAGATCCGTTGACCGGCCAGCGTTCAGCAATGGCGGAAACAGAAAGAGAAGGATGATCGGGTGCCATCCGATAATCGTAGCGGATGGCACGTATCTGTCATCTGCTTTATGAGGTGACGGGTTAGACAACCGGAATCAGGAAGCGGCTTGCGACCAGTTGCCGGCCGGAACCGGCTTCGCAATCGGATTCCATTTCGCTTCCTGAGAACGGCGGGTGAGATAGGTATCAAGGCCGATTTGCAGGGCCACCAGCATATAGACAAAGGGCTGGAAGGCGACGCCCACAAACAGCGATCCGACCATGTAGATAATATGCGCATTTTCCAGCGCAATGGCGAGCGGGGCGACCCACATCTCGCTTTCCTTGGTGGTCTTGCGATAGCGCCGCCGCAGCACTTCCATCCGCCAGATGCCGCCGAGGTGAATGAAAAGCCACAGAGCCAGGCCGGGATAGCCCTGTTCACCCAGCATCTCGAAATAGCTGCTGTGGAAGGCGCGGGCTTCGTCGATCACTTCGATCGGGCCATCATTTTCCAGCTCGTAATCATAGTCCTGTTCCGGTTCGTTGTCCCGCTTGTCCGGCGCCAGTTCATAACGCAGCTTGTTGAGCCGGTAGACATTGAAGCCGCCGCCCATCGGATTGGCATTGGCATATTCGATCGTCCACTCCCACACCGCGATACGGGTCGAGGCGGATTCATCGGATTTGTAATTCTGGATCGTGCTCATGCGCTCGGAAAAGCTTTGCGGCAGGAACGGGATCGCCATCAGGCCGAGCGTCGCCGCCATGCCCGCATAGAGGAAGCGATATTTGACAAAGCGCAGCTGCAATACCGCCAGCACGGCAATGCACACCAAACCGGTGCGTGCCTGCGTTCCGATCGGGATCAGCAGGGCGGCAAAGATCAGTGCCATGGTGAAATATTTGACGCGCCAGTCAGGCGGAAAGATCGTGCCATGTTTCGACAGCCACAGCATCAGCGGGATGATCGCAATTGCGACCATCGAGATGATCGAGCCTTCATACAGCCCGGCATTGTCATCGATCAGCAGCACGAGCGCGCCATAGCCGCCGCCCGAACCCAGCGTCTTGATCCCGCCGGTGATGATCAATGTCGCGGCGCACAGCACCATGAACAGCGCCAGTGCTTCGATACGCAGCTTGGTTCTGAGCGTGAGCGGCAGAAATATAGCGAAGACGAGGGCCTTCCAAACCCAGTCCCATTTTTCCGCCGCATCTTCGGGCAAGGCGCCGGCAAATGTGGTGTAACCGCAATAGAGCAGCAGCAGGACCATCGCCCCCTGACGCACCGAAAAGCGGACGTCTTTCTTATTGTCCGCCACCAGGAAGCCGAGAAACGCCATGCCGAAAACAATCAGCGACAGCGGCACGGAGTTGAGGAGGAAATAGCTCAGCCGCTGGGGCGCGACGATATCGATGTAGGCGTAGATCAGCGTGAAGATAAACGGACGCTTGAACGCCAGAAACAGCAGGGCGAGCAGATAGGCGACAAAGACGAGGTCACGCATCGAACTAGTTCCGCTTTACCTGAAAGCCCTCAGGCTCTGCATCCGGTTCCGGGGGATCCTCATGATCGAGGTCCGGGCGATGAATCAGGCGCCATACCGCAATCAGCAGCAATCCATGGGTCAGAGCGATGGAAAAATTATCGATCATATGGAGTTTGGCGGCCTCAACTAACGCATTAGATTCATGTACTTCTGCGCCCGCGATACAGGCTTTGGGTTGACGGGACGTTAATCCTTTTATGGCAACGAACTGCGCCATGACGCGGATTTTGCACATATTGGACCACAGCCTGCCCCTGCACAGCGGATATTGCTTTCGCACGCGAGCGATCATGAAGGCACAAATTGCCAGTGGACTACATGTTGCCGGAGTAACCGGCGTGCGGCAGGATCAGCACGGTTTTGAGGCAAAAGAGCCGCTGGAACAGGTTGATGGGCTGAATTTTTTCCGCACGTTGAGCGATGTCAGCGGCCCCTCGCCGGTTCGCGAATGGCGGGAAATATCCGTCTTTGCCGACCGCATTGCTGAGGTGGTGCGCGAATGGCGGCCCGATGTGCTGCACGCCCATTCGCCGATGCTCAATGGCCTCGCGGCGCTCAGGGTCGCGCAAAAAACCGGCCTGCCGCTGGTTTATGAAATTCGTGCTTTCTGGGAAGATGCTGCGGTTGGGAACGGGACAGGACGCGAGGGTAGCCCGCGCTATTGGCTGACCCGACAGCTGGAAAATCACGTCGTCAATGGCACTGATGCGGTCGCGGTGATTTGCGAAGGCCTGAAATCCGATCTGGTCGCGCGCGGTGTCGCGAAAGAGAAAATCACGGTGTCGCCCAACGGGGTCGATATGAGCCTGTTTGGTAGCCCTCCGGCTCCCGATGAAAAGCTGCGCTCGGAAATAGGGATCAATGGCAAAGCGGTACTCGGCTTTATCGGCAGCTTTTATGATTATGAAGGCATAGACGATCTGATAGCTGCCATGCCGATGCTTCAGAAATCCTGCCCGGAAGCGCATTTGTTGCTGGTCGGTGGCGGCCCGATGGAAAAGGCGTTGAAACGACAGGTTGCGGAATCGACCGCTGCATCAGCGATCACCTTTACCGGGCGCGTGCCGCATGAAGATGTCGAACGCTATTATGGTTTGCATCCTGCCCCTACCAAGACAGCAGATCCACAATCAAAGTCGTCCTCTGAGAGCGGCCAGTCAAGCAATCCTCAAGCGCCCGAGGGTGTGGACAATGCAGCCTTTGTAGCGAGTGGTAC
>JBCBZY010000024.1:0-15209 GCA_039815115.1 Pseudomonadota bacterium
GCTGTTTGAACTGCTCCCGCGAGATCGCGATGTAGCTGGACTTCTGCATGATGAAAACCGACGGCTTGCGCTTGCCCAATTCGGACGGGCCTTCCGGCTCGATTATCAATATCGCATCCACCTCCGCTTTTGCCGCCCTGCCGGGCGATGTCACGTACACTGCATCCAAAAGCGGGGTGCGGATGCTGTCCAAATCAGTTGCCGTCCATTGTGCGCAGGCGGGATTGAATATCCGTTGCAACAATCTGGTGCCGGGCGCAACACATACGGCGATCATTGACCAAGCGGCCAAGGTGGTGCCGGGCATGATGGACATGATCGCAGCCATGTCGCCACTGAACCGGGTTGGGCAGGGCGCGGATCTGGCAGGTGCAGCCGTCTACCTGGCCAGCGATGATGCGGCTTTTGTGACCGGGAGCGACATGCTGGTCGACGGCGGCATGCTGGCGGTGCACCCCGGATATTAGTCGCCAGATCACCCCAGCCTAGCCGTTTTGGCAGTTATTGACGCCCCGGCTTTGGCTTAAGAGCGGTGGCAATAATAGGGAGAGAATGCATGGCAGCGCAGCCGATCGCTGACAATCTGTTTACCGAGGACATGAGCGCCCTGATTGGGGCTCGCAACACGGAAACCGGTCAAATATTCTTTCCGCTTCCGCTGACGGAATCCGATCATATCGAGCCGGTCGCTCTGGCATCCCGTGGAACCGTCTGGACATACACGGTCCAACGTTTTCCGCCCAAGACGCCCTATGCCGGGCCGGCCGAACCTGAAACATTCAAACCTTATGTGGTCGCTTATGTCGAACTGCCCGGTCAGACGATGGTCGAATCGCGCCTGACCGGCATTGAACCGGAAGATGTCCGAATCGGCATGGAAGTGGAGCTCACCGCCATCCCGCTGGACCCCGATGCGCCGGCAGAAGACCAGAAACTCATTCATGCATTCAGGCCTGTTTAGACAAGCCGGACAAGGAGACAGAACATGTCAGACGTTTATATTGTGGGAGCAGGCATTCACCCCTTCGGCCGGACCGAAGGCCGTGATGGCATGGATCAGGGAGTCTTTGCCGTAAAACAGGCTTTGTCCGATACTAATATCGATTGGAAAGATATTGAATTTGCCTTTGGCGGATCCGCGGCTTCAGGTGCCGCCGACACAATGGTGTCCAAGCTCGGCTTGACCGGAATCCAGTTCATCAATGTGTCCAATGGTTGCGCCACCGGCGGTTCTGCACTCAATGCCGCGGCCAGCTCAATCAAGTCCGGTGAATATGACATCGGTATGGCGGTTGGTTTCGACAAGCATCCGCGCGGGGCTTTCAATGCCGATCCCGCATCCTATGGCCTGCCCAACTGGTATGGCGAGGCCGGCTACATGCTGACCACCCAGTTTTTCGGGGCGAAGATCATGCGCTATATGCATGAGAATAATCTCAGCAACGAAACACTTGGCCGGGTGGCTGAAAAAGCGTTCCGCAATGGCGCGAAAACCGATCACGCCTGGCGGCGCAGCGAAGTCGATCTGGAAACGATCATGAACGCGCCGATGATTTCCGATCCGCTCAACAAATATATGTTCTGCTCACCGGCAGAGGGGGCGGTCGCGCTGATCCTGGCCAGCGAGAAGAAGGCGAAAGAACTGGGCGGGCCGATGATCAAGCTGAAAACCTCGGTGATGCGCACGCGCCCGCCGGGGTCGTTCGAAGTTTTCGCCGCATCCATTGACGTGGATCGAGGCGGCACGGCGACGGAACTCGCATCACAGGCCGCGTTCGAGCAGGCCGGGATGGGACCCGAAGATATCGATGTGGCCCAGCTGCAGGATACCGAGGCCGGCGCCGAGATCATGCACATGGCCGAAAACGGGTTCTGCGCCCATGGCGATCAGGAGCAATGGCTCCGCGAAGGGCGCACGGAGATCAGTGGAGAGCTGCCGGTCAACACCGACGGCGGCTGTCTCGCTTGCGGTGAACCCATCGGTGCTTCGGGCCTGCGTCAGGTCTATGAAAATGTCGTACAGCTGCGCGGCACCGCCGGCGAACGCCAGGTGCCCGGTGATCCGAAGACTGCATATACGCAGGTCTATGGCGCTCCGGGTGTCTCGGCAGTCACGATATTGCAGCGTTGATTTTTGGTCCTATTCCCCGGAGAGTTTGTGCTCCGCACTTGATGCGGAGCCCAGAGCGGGAGTACGCCACAGTTCACCCCAGGCTCCGCATCAAGTGCGGAGTACGCTGTGACTAATATTTTAAGGAAGACCATTGAGCCACGAAATCAGTACCGAAGCGCGTGATATCGCCGAAAAAGTCGAAAGTTTTGTCCGCGACAAGATTTTCGCCTTTGAAAAAGACCCGCGCTGCGAGGATCACGGACCAACGGACGAACTGGTTCAGGAAATGCGGGCGCTGGCCCGGGAGGCCGGAGTGCTGACGCCCCATATCCGCGAAGACGGCAGCCATCTGACCCATCTCGAAACCGCGCTGGTGCTGCGCAAATCCGGTCTGTCTCCGCTGGGGCCGCTGGCGGTCAACACCTTCGCCCCGGATGAAGGCAACATGTATTTGCTGGGCAAATGTGCGTCACCGGAGCAGCAAGAGCGGTTCCTGAAGCCGCTAGTCGAAGGCGTGGCGCGTTCGGCCTTTTTCATGACCGAACCGGCCAGCGAGAACGGCGCCGGGTCCGATCCGATGATGATGAAGACGACGGCCAAGCCGGACGGCAATCACTGGGTTATCAATGGACGCAAGACCTTCATCACCGGCGCGAAGGGCGCAAAGGTCGGGATTGTCATGGCCAAGTCCGATGACGGTGCCTGCATGTTCCTTGTCGATCTGCCTGATCCGGCGATCAGAATCGAACGCGTCCTCGACACGATCGACAGCTCGATGCCCGGCAGTCATTCCGTGGTCCAGATCGACAATCTGCGCGTGCCGGCCGACCAGATGCTGGGCGAAAGCGGCGAGGGGTTCAAATATGCGCAAGTCCGGCTGGCCCCGGCCAGGCTGACACACTGCATGCGCTGGCTGGGCTGTTGTGACCGGGCGCAGGAAATCGCAACCGACTATGCCTGCCGCCGCCAGGCTTTCGGCAAACCCCTTGTGGATCATGAAGGCGTCGGCTTCATGCTTGCCGAGAACCAGATTGACCTCAAACAGGCGGAACTGATGATCGACTGGTGCGCCAGTGTTCTGGATACGGGCGCGCTCGGCACGACGGAAAGCTCGATGGCCAAAGTGGCGGTATCGGAAGCGCTGTTCCGGATTGCCGACAAATGCGTGCAGGTCATGGGCGGCACCGGGCTCAGCCAGGACACGGTGGTTGAACAGGTCTTCCGCGAAGTGCGGGCCTTCCGTGTCTATGACGGCCCGACCGAAGTCCACAAATGGTCGCTCGCCAAGAAAATCAAGAAATCCAACCCCGTTTAAGCAGAGGAATTCCGCATGACAAAGAACCGTAAATTTACGCTCGCTAGCCGTCCAGACGGTGAACCGAAGCCCAGTGATTTCGCTCTGGTGGAGGAAGACCTTCCCGAACTGTCAGATGGCGCCTTTCTGGTGCGCAACCACTTTATCTCGCTCGATCCGGCCCAGCGCGGCTGGATGAGCGATGCCGAAAGCTACATGCCGCCGATTCCGCTCGGAGATGCGGTCCGGGCCAGTGCGGTCGGACGGGTACACAGTTCGAAAAATCCCGACTTCCCGGAAGGCCAATGGGTCGTTGGTCTCGCCGCGATGGAAGAATATTCGGTTGTCGAAGCCGGCGGATTTACATCGCCGGTTGACGCATCGCTGGTCCCGTCTCCAACCAATTTCCTGTCGGTGCTGGGCGCGGTTGGCATGACCGCCTATTTCGGCATGATCGACGACGGCCAGCCGAAGGAAGGCGAAACCCTGCTGGTCACCGGCGCAGCCGGTGCAGTGGGTTCGCTGGTTGGACAGATTGGCAAGATCAAGGGCTGCCGCGTTGTTGGTATTGCGGGCGGCGCAGACAAATGCGCGCGGTTGATCGACGAATATGGTTTCGATGCAGCCATTGACTATCGCGGCAAGAGCCAGGCGGATCTGGAAAAGGAAATCGCGGCTGCGGCGCCGGACGGTGTCGACATTATCTGGGAAAATGTCGGCGGGGAAATTCTCGACGCCGGGATCACCGCGATCAACGAACATGGCCGGGTCGTGCTTTGCGGGCTGATCAGCGAATATAACAGCCCCGAGCCCGTCGGAATCCGCAATCTCTGGTATCTGATTTCCCGTCAGGCGACGATCAAGGGCTTCCTTGTCCGGGACTATCCGGCGCGCTTCCCGGAAGGCATCGCGCAAATGGGGCAATGGCTGGCCGAGGGCAAGATCAAGCATGACGAGGATATCGAAAAAGGCATCGAGAACAGTTATGATGCCTTCATGAAACTGTTCTCCGGTGGAAATCAGGGCAAGATGATCCTGGACGTTTCCCCCGAGTCCTGAAGCAAGGAGCTCAGACATGACCGACAGCAAACAACTGGTTCTCGATTTTATCGATGCCTGGAACCGGCTTGATTATGATGCGATCTATGCCGCCATGGCCGATGATATTTTTTATCACAACATCCCGATGGAACCCTGTAAGGGTATCGATGCGGTCCGCGCCTTTTTTGACGGGTCCGGCATGGGATCCGACGGCGCGGAGTGGATCGTCCACCATATTGCCGCCGATGGCGACACGGTTCTGACCGAACGCACCGACAAGTTCCGGATCAACGGCGAGTGGATTGCCATCCGCGTCATGGGCACCTTCGAAATGGAAAATGGCAAGATCGCGAAATGGCGTGACTATTTCGATCTCGCCGAGTTCCAGAACGAGATGGTGCGGGCGATGGGCGCCGCCAGCGCCTGATTACATTTGCGGCTGGTGCAATGTCCCGTTTTCTACCGGATATTCACCGGCGGTCATGAACCGCGATTCATTGCTGGCGAGATAGACGCACAGATTGGCAACATCGTTGGGATGACCGAGGTCGCCTAGCGGGATCATGCCGGTTTCGGGCGTGGCGTCCCCTTCCGCGCCCACGGCCTCCTGTCGCACCATCGGTGTGTCGATTCCGGAAGGATGCAGGCTGTTGCAGCGGATCGGATAATTCTGTTCCTTGCAGTGCAGTGCCACCGACTTGGTCATCGAACGCACGCCGCCCTTGGCCGCGGCATAGGACAGGAAGGGCGAATAGCCCTGCAGGGCGGCCATGGAACTCATGTTGATGATCGAGCAGGGCTCATCCTGTGATTTCATCGCCCGGACCGCTTCCCGGCAGCCGAGGAAAACACCATCCAGCATGACCGCGTTGGTGTGCCGGAACTGTTCCAATGTGCAATCCTCGATCGTCGCAGGAATGACGAGACCGGCATTGTTGACCAGAATATGGGGCGTGCCCAGCTGTTCAGCGGTTTCCGCGAAGACTTCCTGCCAGCGCTGTTCACTGACGACATCCTGTTCCAGAGCACGCGCCTGATCACCTATGGCGCTGGCGACACTCGCGGCATTTTCCGCATTGATATCCGTGACCATGACGCGCGCGCCTTCGCTGGCATAGGTTTCGCTGATCGCCTTGCCCAGCCCGGATCCGCCGCCGGTCACTATCGCAATCTTGCCATCCAGTCGTCCCATGTCATCCTCCTCGGTACGAAGCCTTGTTTCTGACGCTAAGGAATAGGGCCAAAGACTGGCGGAGTTCAACAGCCCGGACCGCTATTAGAATGAACAGGGCCACGCCTTTTGCGCCTTCCGGATTTGTCGGTTTTCCGGGCTGCAATGTTCATTTGTTGCGGGAATATCACAGTTTTGCATATTTGCTATCATTTTGGCTAGCTGAGCAGGGGCACAGTCCTGCTTAAGGTGAAATCCATAACAGGGCGGAAAAACCGCCAGTTTTTTAGGTTATGGACCGGCAATTTGGGTGCCGGTGCAATTTGGGAGAGAGCAATGATGTCACGTTCGCAACACCACGAATCCATCTTCACCACAAAATCAGCCAGACGGCTTCTTATGGGTTCGGCCGCAACCCTGGCCTTTGCCGGATTTGCCGCGCCAGCCTATGCGCAGGACGCGGCAGCAGAAGAAGATGACAGCAACATCATCACGGTGATCGCTCGTAAACAGACGGAAACACTGCAGGAAGTGCCCGTGACGGTTACGGCTATCGGTGGCGATACGCTGGACAAGTTCCAGGTGGACCAGGTGGCCGATGTAGTGAGCCGCGTCCCGGCGCTGAATGTTCAGGTTGGTGGTTCCGGTTCCGGCGGACAGATCAGTCTGCGCGGCGTGGGTTCTTCGAATATTTCCGCCTCCTTTGACTCGGCCGTTGCCTTTGACTTTGACGGTGTTCAGGTCAGCACCATGCGTATCGTGCAGGCCGGTTTCTTTGACGTTGAACAGATCGATATTCTGAAGGGCCCGCAATCTCTGTTCTTCGGAAAAAGTGCATCGGCTGGTGTCTTTTCCATACGGTCAGCCAATCCGACGGCAAATTGGGAAGTCGGCGGCAAGGCATCCTATGAGTTTGAAGAAAAAGGTTATGTTGTGGGGGGGTATGTTTCCGGGCCCGTTACCGACACTTTAGGCGTTCGAGTAGCTGCGCAATATACGGACATCGGAGACTATGTCGAACTGACACCTGCGACGCCTGCGGTGAACCGCAGTCGCGGTTTGAAGGATTTCGTGGGTCGACTGACGCTCCAGTGGGACCCGACCGACAATTTTAATGCCAACTTGAAGCTGAACTATGTCCGCAATGAAAATGACGGAGCGATTGCGCATTCGGACATTGACTGTGGTCCTAACGGCCGTGCTGATGAGGTGTTCCTGCTATCTGGTGCGGCAGTGATCCCGTCCAATGCAGATTGTAACATCAACGACAATCTCTATCCGACCGTGGATCCGTCACCTGCTTTGGCAACTGGTATCCCCGACGGGAGTGCTGCGGGGCAGAATTTTGACGGTATCCCTTTTGGCGAGACCGATATTATCTTTGGACGGTTGAGCTGGGATCTGGACGTGTCTGACACGCTGACACTTTCTTCTGTGACTGGCTACCTCAACCTCGATGCGGTGGACTTTGACAGCTACAGCTATGTCGGCGTTGGCCCGGCCTTTACTCCTTTTGGAAATCTGGCCGATTTCGCTCCTGCTCTGGCAGCAGTGAACGGCGCCGGTACCGCTCAGGGCGTCGGTTCAAGCGATCCGCGTAACCGGACGGAGCAGTTCACGCAGGAATTGCGCCTCGCCAGTGATTTTGATGGCATATTCAATTTCATGGTCGGTGCGTTTTATGAAAGCCGCGAAATTGACTTTGATACGTCACAACAGGGCGTGAATATTTCCCTGATTGCTCCGGACCCGGTCACCGGCAATACCTATGACTGGTTCAAGAAGCACAATACCAAGACCGAAGCGTTGTCCTTTTTTGGTAGCGTGACACTGGATCTGACTGATCAGTTGCAGGTCTCAGGTGGTTTGCGCTGGACGGACGAGAGCAAGGTGAACACGATTTCCGTACCTTATGTGCACACGCTTCTGTCGTCTGGCCCGGCTTTCATCAGCAGCGGCTTTTTCTCCGGACCGATCAACTTTGACGATGACAATTTCTCGCCTGAAGTTTCCATCCGTTACCAGGTCACGCCGGATGTAAATATTTATGGTGCATTCAAGACCGGCTTCAAGTCCGGCGGTATCGACAATAGCGCCCTGCCATCATTCAGCCTGCTCGGATTTGCGAGCCCGGACCCGGCTGTTCAGCAGGCCACGGCTGACGCCCTGATCTTTGACTCCGAAACAGGTCTCGGTGGCGAAATTGGTGTGAAATCGCAGTTCGCCGATCGTTCGGTTACCTTGAACGTATCTGCATTCTACTATGTCTTTGATGACCTTCAGGTGCAGAATTTCGACGCCACGACCGTACAGTTCCAGACATTCAATGCCAGTGAGCTGACCAGTCAGGGCATCGACGTCGAATGGGCCTGGAGAACGCCGGTTGACGGTCTCAACTTCTCCGGTGCTCTGGCATATACCGACGCGAAATTCTCGGACACGTTCGTGACGACATCCGGCGAAGATATTGATGGTCGCCGGGCAGCGCGCGCTCCGGAATTTGCCGGCAATATCGCTTTTGACTGGACCATTCCGATGGGCGATTCGATTGAATTCGGGCTGAGCGGCAATGCGGCTTATACCGGTTCCTATTTTACCAATGAGGACTCGACTACGGACATCAGGCAGGACAGCTATGTCACGCTTGATGGTCAAATCTCGATCGGTGCTCCTGACGGTGCCTGGAAATTGGCACTGGTCGGGGTGAACCTGACGGACGAAATCTGGATCAACACATCCGGTGGCCGTCCGTTCCTGGCTCCCGCCAATGCATTTGGCATCCCGGTCGGTGATGACTCGGTTGTCACCCAGAACCGTGGCCGCCAGGTCTTTGTGGAAGCCAGCTTCAAGTTCTGATCAACTCTCCCGTTGATCGAAGATGGCCGGGGCAGCGGGGGGCTGACCCGGCCTTTTCTTCGTCTGGTGCAGATATGGATAGCCATAATGAGAGTGGTGCGCCGGTTACCGCCCGATAAGATCACGCGTATAAAATCGGAAAATTTTTGAGGAGCAGGAATGATGGGACGTCTTGAGGGAAAGAGAGCAATTGTGCTGGGCGCGGCGGGCGCCGGCAATATGGGGCAGGTGATAGCCCAGCGTTTTCGGGAGGAAGGCGCGGATGTTCTCGTCGCCGGTCGCAAGGAAGACGAGCTCCAACGCTTCGCCGGTGAGCTGGGCGGGCACTATGCCCTGTGTGATCTCAACAAGGAAGACGAGATCAAGGCTTTGGCTGCGGCTGCAAAGGACAAGATGGGCGGCGTCGATATTGCGGTCAATGCCACCGGCCTGGGCTTCCTGAAGCCCTTCATGGAAAACACGCGGGAAGAGCTGGAAATGATGTCCGCGCTGCAATTTGTCGGGCCGTTTCAATTTTATCAGGCGATGATCGCGGCAATGGCGGAAAATGATCCATCCGGCGGATCGATCATCCAGATCAGCTCGGCCACCGCGACCATCATGCTCAACGACCATGCCGCCTATATGGGCACCAAGGCGGGCAGTGACCATGTCATCCGCTGTGTTGCCCACGAATTTGGTGATCAGGGAATCCGGGCGAACAGCATCTCTCCCGGTCTCACCCGAACGCCGATGACCGCTGGGGTGGATCAGGTGCCGGGTCTCGTCGAGTCCTTTGAAGCGCGCTATCCGCTCGGCAGGATCGGCACGAGTGAGGACATAGCAGCCGCAGCTGTTTTTCTCGCCAGTGACGAATGTTTCATGACGGGTGAGAATCTGCAGGTAAACGGCGGGCTTTGCCTGCGCGGCAACCCGACCCGCAAGGATCAGGAACTGATGATGGGAGCCGTCGCCGCCGCCGCTTCCTGAGTGATGCGCACAACCCGGTTGCGCTGACACAAAATTCCGCCATGGTGGTGCAAAGGTCCACCAGTATCCGGGATGATTGTCAGTGCTCCAGTTTCTCAGCCAGTTTCAGGGCGTTATCGGGATCGCGTTCATTCTGGCCATGGCTTGGCTCTGGTCCGAAAACCGGCAGGATCATCCCGGTTGGCGCTGGATCCTCGGCGCCATCGCTCTGCAATTTGTCCTCGCCCTGACCATCGTTCGAGTCCCCTTTGTCTGGGATATTGTCGGTCTGGCAAATAGTGGTGTGCAAGCGATTGAGCAGGCCACACTGGCCGGTTCGAGCTACATGTTCGGATATGTCGGTGGAGCCGAGCTGCCGTTCGAATTGCGCGAAGGCGCGGCTCCGCCGCTGATCATCGCTTTCCAGATCCTGCCGCTGGTGATTGTATTCTCGGCACTTGCGGCCTTGTTGTGGCACTGGCGGATTTTGCAGCTGATCGTCCGGGGTCTGTCCTGGGCTTTGCGCAAGACCCTCGGCGTCAGCGGCGTGGTCGGCCTGAGCGGCGGCGCGAATATCTTTCTCGGGGTGGTCGAATCGCCACTCGTTGTGCGGGCCTGGTTCGAACGCATGAGCCGGTCGGAACTGTTCACGATCATGGTGCTGGCCATGTCGACCATCTCGGGGGCAATTCTGGTGCTCTATGCAACCACACTGGCCGATACGGTGCCCAATGCGGTGGGACATATGATTTCGGCTTCGCTGATTTCGCTACCCGCAGCCATCCTGCTCGCCCGGCTAATGATCCCGGGCGACGGAAAGACGAGTGCCGACAGCAAGGAGCCCGGACTTAAATATGAGGGCAGTTTCGATGCAATCATTCGCGGGACGATGGATGGTGTGCAACTGTTCCTTGCGGTGATTGCGGTGATCATCGTCATCTTCGCCTTTGTCGCCCTGGTTGACCAGTTTCTCGCGCTATTCCCGCTCGTGTCTGGTGAAGCGCTGACATTGAAGCGGATGTTCGGCTGGGTTTTCGCGCCGCTCATGTGGATGATCGGGGTGCCCTGGGAAGAGGCCGGGGCGGCGGGTTCCCTGATGGGGACAAAGGCGATCCTCAATGAATATGTCGCCTATCTTGAGCTCGCAGCGCTACCCGCGGACACGTTCAGCACCAAGGGGCAGCTGATTGTTACTTATGCCCTTTGCGGTTTTGCCAATCTGGCGAGCGTGGGACTGATCATCTCGGCCATTGGAACCCTGTCCCCATCGCGCCGGGCGGAAGTCGCCGGACTGGGCATGAAAAGCTGGTTTGCCGGAAATTGCGCCACCGCGATGACGGGCGCGGTAATCGGGATCATCACATGGGTTTGACGTGCCCGGATCTTCGTCGCAAACCGATTGAGGGGAGAGAGTGCCATGCTTGATGCGAAACTCCGCCCGCTGATCGATCCGCCGCTCAACGCCGTCGGCAGAGCCTTGGCGCGCGCCGGTTTCTCGGCCAATGCCGTGACCTTGCTGGGCCTGGTCGTGGGGTTGGGCGGGGCCGCGGCCATATATGCCGGATATTATGGCCTGGCCTTCTGTCTGATTCTTGCCGGCCGGATACTGGACGGACTGGACGGTGCCGTGGCCCGCGCGACCCGCAAGACAGCCTTTGGCGGCTATCTGGATATCGTTTGCGACTTTGTCTTCTATGTGTCCGTACCACTCGCATTTGGCCTGGCCGATCCGGATTATCTGCCGGCAGCGCTGATATTGGTGTCTGCCTTTACGGTCACCGGTATCAGCTTTTTGGCTTTCGCGGTGACTGCTGCGGAGCAAGGCGCCGATACCGATGCGCATGGCGAGAAAAGCTTTTTCTACAGCACGGGAATTGCGGAAGGGACCGAGACCATCACGGTCTTTTTGCTCATGTGCCTTTTCCCGAGCTGGTTTCCGGAAATTGCCCTGATTTACACCACTATGTGTATTATTACGGTAATACAGCGAAGTTTGCTGGCCCGTAAGACTTTCCGGGACTGAAGCGTCGGTCCTAGCCGCGCGCCCAGCGGAAATATTTTTCGAGCAGGTTGAGCGCCCATTCCGGCTTGTGCTTCTTGCGCCATTCGCCGGCAGCGAATTTATTCGCTTCACCCATGGTCGGATAGGTGTGGATTGTTCCCAGAATCTTGCCTAGCCCCATGCCGTGTTTCATCGCAAAGGTGAATTCGGTGAGCAGCTCACCGGCATTCTGACCGACAATCGTGACGCCCAATATGCGGTCCTTGCCCGGTGGTGTCAGTACCTTCACGAAGCCCTGGGTCGCGCTCTCGGCAATCGCGCGGTCGAGATCATCCAGTTCATATTTGGTCACTTCATATTCCACGCCTTCTTCCCGGGCCTGCTGTTCGTTCAGGCCGACATGCGCGATTTCCGGATCGAGAAATGTCGTCCAGGGCAGATGCTCATAGCCGGGCTTAAACTTTTTGAACTGGCCGAAGAGCGCATTGACGGTGGCAAACCAGGCCTGATGAGAGGCGTTGTGGGTGAGCTGATAGGGGCCAGCAACATCGCCCGCTGCATAGATATGCGGGAACGTGGCCTGCAGATGCTCATTGGTCACCAGCGTCCGGCCGGTCTCAATGCCCAGTTCCTCCAGACCATAGCCCTCGAGCCGGGCGGCCCGGCCTACCGCAATAAGCAAGTCGTCAAACGCGATCCGTTCCTCGCCATTTGCATTCTCGACCACCAGATATTTCTGGTCGCCGTTCATTTCGGTTCGCACTGCCTTGTGACCGAAGCGCAGTTCTACGCCAGAGGCTTCGAGGGACTGTGCGGCGACATCGGATACGTCTTCGTCTTCAATTGACATCACCCGGTGACCCATTTCCACCAGCGTGACATCGGATCCCAGCCGGGAGAAGGACTGCGACAATTCACAGCCGATCGGTCCGCCGCCCAGTACGACAAGTCGGCCAGGTACCTTGTCGCGTGTTGCCATCTGCTCCCACAGCGTGTCGCTGGTCAGATAGCCGGTCTCTTCCAGACCGGGAAGTGGTGGGACAAAGGGCGAGGCGCCGGTAGCGAGAACAATAGAGCGACCAGTAAGCTTGCGCTTGCTGCCATCGGCTTCTTCAATCTCGACGGTCCAGGGATCGACCATCCGGGCATAGCCCTTGACCACGTCGACGCCCATGCCTTCGAACCGTTCAACGCTGTCATGCGGTTCGATCGCGGCGATAATGTCTTCCACCCGTTTGATTACCGCCGGGAAGGAAAAGGCAGGCTCAGCCGAAGTCAGACCATATTTGTCTGCATTTCGAATCTGGTCGGCCACTTTGGCACTCTTGATCAGCGCCTTGGACGGGACACAGCCATAGTTGAGGCAGTCTCCGCCCATTTTCCCGGTTTCAATCAGGGTGACCTTTGCATTGATCGTCGTGGCGATCACGGCCGATACCAGGCCAGCAGAACCCGCGCCGATCACAATGACATTGCGGTCAAAGGACTTTGGCTGCTTCCAGCCTTTGTAGATGCGGCGGCGCTTGAACAGCCCGATAATTGCTTTGGCTATCCAAGGGAAAATGGCGAGCAGGAGGAATGATCCCAATACCGACAGGGAAAAGACTTCTGCGACCGAGTTGACCTGAGAAAGCTGGGTGCCTGCATTCACATAGACGATGGTCCCGGCGAGCATGCCGATCTGGCTGGCGAGGAAGTAAACCCAAACCTTCATCTTGGTCAGACCCATGAGCAGGTTGATCATGAAGAACGGAAAGGCCGGCACAAGCCGCATGGTGATGAGATAGAATGCGCCGTCTTTCTCGACACCTTCGTTGATCTTTTTCAGCCGGGATCCAAATTTGTCCTCGACCCAGTCACGCAGCAGATAACGCGAGGTCAGGAAGGCCAAAGTCGCGCCGATGGTGGATGCGAAGGATACAATGATGGTCCCGGCGACAACGCCGAAAATGGCACCCGCTGCCAAAGTCATGATGGCGGCGCCCGGGATGGAAAGTGCCGTGACGGTTATATAGATGCCAAGAAAAGCGGCGATGACCAGAAATGCGTTTTCGCCATAGAAACGGTCGATATTGTCCTGCTGCGCCTTCAGGGTTTCCAGATTGAGATAGCTTTGCAGATCATAGTGGAAAATAGCCCACACGGCGGCCGCAAGAATGGCAATGAGCAAAAGTTTCTTCATGGCTGGATCCGTACCCTCTGTTTTCGTTATTACCGGTTCGTCTCAACCGCATAACCGGTTACAGGGGCGGCGTCGATCAGGATTCAGCCCCTTGGGGATACAGGCTGACCCGGCTGCCAGCGATCAGGTGCCAGTTCAAATCGGGCGAAATCAAAGGCCGGAGCTACCGTGCAACTGACCAGCGTCCAGTTGCCAAGACTTTCGGCCATCTGCCAGGCGCCTGCGGGAACCGCCAGTTGCGGGAGCTGGCCTTCAGCCAGATCGCAGCCGAGACTATGGGACTCGTGTTCTGACCCATTTACCGAAAGGCAGAGCGACAAGGGGGCTCCTGCGTGAAAATGCCAGATTTCCACGCTCCCCTTCACGCGGTGCCAGCGCGATATTTCTCCTGCTTGCAACAGGAAGAATATTGCCGTGGAATAATCGTCCCGAAAGGTTTCGATGAAATGACCGCCTTCGGGATGGGGTTGCAGCCCCAGCTGTAAGATGATCGATTCCGCGTTCTGTTCAGTCAATATTACTCTCCAAATTGCCCGGTTTCCTGGGTAACAGCAGCATCGAAACTGTTGCTTGCTCCCTGCGGGCCGGGCGAGACACCTGTAACAGTCTAGCCTGTTTCCTGACTGATCTGCAGAAATTCCTAAATTGTCCCGTCCGTCAGCCGTAATTTATAGTGAACGTCACATTCAGACCCCGAAAGAAGCAGAATTAACCATGACAAGCGCAGCACAGAATTCCCAGGGCACCCTTGCCGCACTGGCCGGGCAAATCGTATCGGTTTTTGGAAAGGACGGGGACCGTCGCAACGGGCATGATCAGAATCCCGAAGCCGAGGCTGTTGAAAATCCGGGTGAGCTGGACCGTATCGGTACCTTCCTGAGTACCGTTGATCTGGAGCCAACACCGGCAAATTACACGCTCGCATGGGAATATCATTTCGGAACCAATTTCGCGTTGCGTTGTGCCACCGAAGAAATTCTGGGGAGGGTTGGTCTACTCACCAATGATCAGGTGGATGAATTGCTAGCAAAGCACAGCGAGACCATGAGCTCCGACGGGATTCAGCAGCTGGTCAATGAAGGCAAGGACCTGATCTCGACCGGTGAGAAAACCTTGAGCAAGTCCCGCAATGACAGCGCCGAATATGGCGTGGCATTGCAGGAAAGCCTCGACTCAATGAATCCGGACGACGAAGCCTGGGCATCGCGTTTCGAAGCCCTGCTGCAAATCACCAATGCGATGGTGGATCGCAGCAAGAAAGCCGAGCAAAAGCTCAAGTCTGCCAGTCAACGTCTGACCCAGATGAACGAAGAATTGCAAAAGGCAAAGGAAAGTGCGGAAGTCGACCAGTTGACCGGTCTGAACAACCGCCGGGCTTTCGAGCGGCATTTTGCTGCCGCTGTAGAGCGTTCCAACAAACATGCCAGCAACCTGTCGGTCGCGTTTATCGACATTGATCATTTCAAACAGATCAATGACACTCACGGACATGACACGGGCGACCGGGTGCTGATCGAAATCGCCAAGCAGCTTAACAAAATGGCCAATGGCAGTTGCCATGTAGCGCGTCATGGCGGTGAAGAATTTGTGCTGCTTTTCGAA
>JBCBZY010000089.1:0-9382 GCA_039815115.1 Pseudomonadota bacterium
CGGGAATTTCGGTTTGAGCAGGGAGCCTTCCGGAATGCGGACATCGATCAGGTCGTAGAAGCCGTCATTGAACAGGATCTGCGGATCAAAGACCATGATCATGTAGATGCCGAAGAACATTTTGAACATGTTTTCGTTGAGGAAGAAATTGATCGAAGCCTGACTCTGCGGATCGGTGCCGTCAAAGTCGAGAATGACCTTCTCGCCTTCCCGCCACATCGTGCATTTGATCTTGTACGGGCCGGCACCCATGCCGTCATCGCAGATATAGTCTTCGAAGCTGACCTTCTCTTCACCGATCGCCATGGCAATAAGCGATTTCATCGCCCGATGATTGCGGGCCAGCAATTCCTGGGTGGCAGAGATATAGACATCATCGCCGAAGCGTTCGGCCATTTCGATGACGCGTCGGGAAGCGACACGGCACGACGCGATCAGGGCGTTCAAATCCGCCTGACACCAGTCGGGCTTGCGGGTCTGATGCATGACGAGCTTCATCAGGTCATCATTATATTCGCCCTTCTTCCAGATTTTCACTGGCGGAATACGCACACCTTCTTCAAAAATCGATTTTGCGTCGATCGGCATCGATCCCACGACCTTGCCGCCAATATCCGATTGATGGCCGAACATCGCCGTATAGGCGATCAGCCGTCCGTCCTTGAATATGGGCAGCAAAACCAGCCAGTCATTATTGTGGCTCACCGCGCCTTCGCAGCTATAGGGGTCGGACAGGAAGATCATGTCGCCATCTTCGAGTGTTCCGTCAAACTGTTCGAGAAAGCCGCCGATGAAGCTGCCAAACTGGCCGACGATCATCTTGCCGGTATGATCGGCGATCAGCGGGAAGGCGTCGCCCTGTTCGCGGATGCCTGGCGACATGGCCGTACGGACCAAAGTGGCATCCATTTCAATCCGCGCATTGCGCAAGGCATTCTCGATAATGTCCAGCGTGACCGGGTCGATATCAACCTTGTTGAACGGCGTGTTGTTACTCTGAATAATTTGTGCAGGCATTTTACTGTCCCTCCGCCAGATTGATCAGGATATTGCCGTAAGCATCCACTTCGGCGACGCATCCGGTTTCAATCAATGTTGTCGAGTCCATTTCGATGACAATGGCCGGCCCCGGGATGATGTCCCCCTGTTTCAGCTTGGACCGGTCATAAATTGCCCCGTCCTGTTCTGCGCCGTCCATCCACAATTTGTGATCACGCATCTTTGCGTCCGACGGGTCCCCATTGCCTTTCGGCAATTCAACTGCAGCCAGATCAAGCACCTGTCCAAGCGCGACGGCACGCAGGTTCACAATCTCATGCGGGGTTTCCATGTTGAAAGTGAAGAGGCGATGATGTTCCTCGTCAAAGCGTTTCAATATGCCGTCAATCCCGTCCTGTTCGAGCACCTCCGGCGTGATCGTCAACGGCACCTCGAAAGCTTGTCCGGCATAGCGGACATCGACCTCGAACTCGCTGGTAATCTCGTCTTCCGAGAGACCATCGGAAAGCAATTCGGCGCGGGTCTGGTCTTTCATTTCCGCAAGAATCGCGATCAGTTCGGATGCATCGGTTGTCGTAGCCAGCCGGGAAAAGGAACGTGCCGTTTCGGTCCGCATGCGGGTCGTTGCATCACCGAGCGCGCACAGCACACCGGGCGAGACCGGAGACACGGCGGGCCAGCTGCCCATCAGTCTGGCCACCGCATTGACATGCAGCGGTCCGGCACCGCCAAAACCCATCAGCGCGAAATGCCGCGGGTCATAACCTTGCTGCACAGAGATCATGCGCAGCGCGCCAAACATGTTCTCGTTGACAATATCGATGATCCCGCGCGCCGCTGACATCAGGTCAATGCCCAGTGCATCGGCAATCGTCTGGACAGACTTCTTCGCCCCTTCGCGGTCCAGCTGGAAGCTGCCGCCAAGCAGGTTTTCCGGGAGATAGCCCAGCACGACATTCGCATCAGTCACGGTTGGCTCCTCGCCGCCCTTGCCATAGGCGACCGGGCCCGGAACAGCGCCTGCGGATTGTGGTCCGACTCGCAGTGCGCCGGTCAGTTCGGGCACATAGGCGATGGATCCACCGCCGGCGCCGACGGTTTTTACGTCCAGCGAAGATGCGCGGACCGACAAATGGCCAACTTCGGTTGTGCGGACACGCCTGGGTTCAAGATTTTCGATCAGGGCCACATCCGTCGAAGTACCCCCGACATCCAGTGTGAGGATATTCTTGAGCCCCGCATTTTTCGCGACCCACATCGCACCGGTCACCCCGCCCGCGGGTCCCGACATCAGGATATTGACCGGATGCTCCTCGGCTTTCTGCGAGGACATCAGACCGCCATCGGAGCGGAGCAGGGAAAATTTCCCGCCCATGCCGATATCCGCCAGCTTGGAGCGCAGGCTCGATACATAGCGACTGACCACCGGTCGCACGGCAGCATTGGCGACAGTCGTCAGCGTCCGCTCATATTCCTGCATTTCCGGCAACACTTCATGACTGAGCGAGACCGGGACATCGGGCAGTTCGGAAACGACCATGTCCCCGACATGTTTTTCATGCGCGCCATTGGTGTAGGCGTTCATCAGCGACACCGTGACCGCCTCGACACCCTGGGCTTTCAGATGCCCAATGGCCTCGGTTATGCTGCTGTCGTCAAGCGGCCGGACTTCTTCGCCCGCCGCATTTATCCGGCCCTTGACCGTCACGGTATTTTCGAGCGCGGCGAGCGGCTCGGGCTTCGGCCAGATGATCCAGGCGGCCAGTCCGCCAGGCACAAAACTGCGCGCGATTTGCATGATATCGCGATAGCCTTCGGTCGTGATCAGGCCGACCTTTGCGCCCTTGCCTTCCAGAACAGCGTTAGTCGCCACCGTGGTGCCGTGAAGAAAATAGTCGATTACGCCGGCCTCGACACCGGCATCGGCACAGATCGCGTTGACGCCGTTCAATATGCCCTCGGAACTGTCATGCGGTGTGGATGGCGTTTTGGTGCGCCAGAATTCCCCGCTCTCCTGGTTGAACAAAAGCAAATCGGTAAATGTCCCGCCGACATCGACACCCAGTCGGTACGCCATAATCTGTCTCTCTCTTCTAAACTCTTGTGATATTCCGCATCAGGCCTCGGCCCTTGCCACCAGGGAAGGAAGTCCCCGGTCGAGAATTTGTGCAAACCAGTGATTGGTATTGATCGCGGTGCGAAGGTTCAGACCATGCTCAATGCCGGACCGGTCGAGCAGATTGATCAGGTCTTCGGTTGCGATATTGCCGGTCGCATTGGGGGCGAACGGGCAGCCACCCAGGCCGCCGAGACTGGCATCCAGAGTTTTGACACCTGACCGTACAGCGGCCCAGGCATTGGCGATCCCGGTATTGCGAGTGTCATGAAAATGGGCGCGCATGGAAATATTATCCGGCAAAATTTGCTTCAGCCGCCCGAACAGGTCTTCCACCTGTGCCGGGACGCCCACGCCGATGGTATCCGCCAGCGCGATTTCCAAAGGCTCTTCCTCGGCCATCTCGCTGGCTATCCGGATGACGGTATCGGCCGGGACGGTGCCTTCGAACGGGCAGCCAAAAGCGGCGGATATGGTCACTTGTGCCTTCAGGCCTTCCGCTTTGGCAAAGCGGATCATCTCGCGATTTTCGCTGATGCCTTCGTCAATGGTCTGGCCCTGGTTCTTTTGTCCGAACGTATCGCTGGCAACAATGACGCAACCGGCTTCGTCGATACCGCGCTTGTTCCCCTCGCGCGTGGCGAGGCCGCGCAAGACTCCGCGCTTGTTCAGGCACAGGCCAATATAGGACATGTCGTCCCGATCCGGCAGTCCGGCAATCACCGCTTCGGCATCTGCCATTTGCGGCACCCGCTTCGGATGAACAAAGCTGGCCACTTCCATGCGCCGCACACCGGCATCAATCATCCGCGTGATCAGCTGCAGCTTGTCGGCCGTTTCGATCTGATCAGGTTCGTTTTGCAGCCCGTCGCGCGGACCGACTTCACAAATCTGGACGGAAGGAGATGCGCCTTGGGTCATAAAATTTGTATACAATCCTTAATCTGCTTTGTATAGCAAAAGGATGATGCGGGAGATTTTTTGATGGCGCAAGGGGCACTTTCCGGACTGCGGCTCATTGAGATGGGGCAGTTGATAGCTGGCCCGTTTTGCGGTCAGCTGATGGGTGATCATGGCGCGGAAGTGATCAAGATCGAGCCGCCCAAAGTGGGTGATGCCATGCGCAGCTGGGGTCAGGGCATTCCGCTGTGGTTCTCGGTTGTCGGACGCAACAAGAAATCCGTCACGCTGAACCTGCGCGAAAAAGAAGGGCAGGATATCGTCCGCCAACTTGTCGCAAAATCAGATTTTCTGCTGGAGAATTTTCGGCCCGGAACGGTCGAGAAATGGGGCCTTGGCTATGATGAGCTCAGCAAGATCAACGAGGCGCTGATCATGATTCGGGTCTCCGGCTATGGCCAAACCGGACCCTATTCCTCTCGCGCAGGCTATGGTTCAATCGGCGAAGCGATGGGGGGCATGCGCTATATTGCTGGTGAGCCGGATCGTCCGCCAAGCCGCGCGGGCCTGTCCATTGGCGATTCGCTGGCGGCAACTTATGCCTGCCTGGGGGCGATGATGGCGCTGCATCACCGGCATGTCACCGGCAAGGGGCAGGTGGTCGATTCGGCGATTTATGAAGCGGTGCTGGCCAACATGGAATCGACCGTCGCGGAATATACCGTAGCTGGTCATATTCGGGAGCGCACCGGTTCCATCCTTCCCAAGATTGCGCCGTCCAACGTCTATCCCACATCTGATGGCAGCGTGTTGATTGGCGGCAATCAGGATAGTGTCTGGAAGCGGATGGCGGCGATGATGGGGCAGCCGGAACTCGGCGATGACCCGCGTTATGCGACTCATGTTGCCCGCGGGGAAAACCAGACCGAGCTGGACGATCGCATCGGCGAATGGACGAAAACCCTGACTAGTCAGCAAGTGCTTGATCTTTGTGAGAAAAATGGTGTTCCAGCGGGCAATATCTACCGCGCACCGGAAATGATTGCCGATCCCCATTTTGCTGCCCGCGAGGCACTTGTGACAATGGATCATCCGCAGCATGACAATTTCGTGATGCAGAATGTCGCGCCGAAACTGTCGGAAACGCCTGGGGGTGTGGAAACGATCGGTCCCGACCTGGGCGCGCATAATGAAGCGATTTATGGAGAGCTTCTCGGCATGGACAGCCAGACCCGTGCGGATCTCGAGTCGCGAGGGATTATCTGATTCTCAGTCGTTTGCTGACCGGGCGGTTGTGCTGAATTTGTGAAAAGCACGGCGGATATGGCTGGTCATGACCGCTCCTGCCCAGTGCGGATCCTCTGCATCGAAAGCGGCAATCAGTTCGTCATGATCTTTGGCGGACTGTTCTAGTTCGGCATTTGAATATTGATGCGCCGTCCGGTGCACGACCGGCTGTTCGATCAGGGCCGGCAACAATTTGCTGAGCCGCGGTGATTTTGCGCAGGCCAGGATCAGGTCATGAAATTCCCGATTCGCCTGCAAAAAGGCGGCGATATCGGGTCGGGACTGCCCGATCGCCTGCTTCAGCCGGTCATTGATATCCTGCAGGCTCCGAACATCTGCCTTGTCGATCCGCCGCGCTGCGCGCTCTGCCGCATGCCCTTCCAGCATCGCGCGGAGCGTGAACATCTCGTCAATTTCATCTTCGGACCAGTCAGCGATCGACAGGCGCTTGGAAGCGCTGCGTACCAGCAGCATCTCGTTTTCGAGCCGTCGCACGGCATCGCGGACCGGTGTGCGGGACACTCCGGATATCTCGGCCAGCTTCTCTTCGGTCAGCTGCATGCCGGGGCTAGCTTCGCCATAGAGGACGAAGCTGCGGATTTTTTCATAGGCAGTTTCGGCGGCGCGACTCATCTGTTTCCTTTGTGCAACGGTTTACCGGACATTTGCTCGCCTAGCGGTTTTCACTTGACCAGAGAGAATTGTATACAATAGAAGCGATTCAGGAGGGATTGTCAAATATGCCCGATCCAAAACGCATTAAGGTAATTGTTCCCATTCCGATGGATGAAGCCGGTGTAGCCGCACGGGCCGAACAATTGCCAGCAGATTTTGTCCGCGACGGTTTCGCTCCCGAATTTGTGGCTGTGCCCTGGGGCGCGGCGCTCGGCGACAGCTATCATGACACGATGTTGATGGACTGGACCGTATTTCAGGCCGGAATCACTGCCGAAGAAGAAGGCTATGCCGGCGTGCTGATCGACACGGTCAGCGACAGCGGCATGCGCGCGCTGCGTTCGCGTTTGAATATCCCCGTAGTCGGCCCAGGCGAGGCGGCATTCGCAGCAGCCATGATGCTGGGCAAGAAATTCACCGTGCTGACCATGTGGCCCGAATGGTTCCCGCTCTATGAAAAGACCCTGACCGAATATGGCTGGTGGGAGCGGGTCGCGTCCCTGCGGTCCATCGAAACCCGACCCGATGTCACGGAACTGCTGGCGGGCAAGGAAGAAGTGATTTTCGACAAGCTCAAGGCCGAGGCAACTGCAGCGATGGAGGAGGATGGCGCGGACGTGATCGTGCTCGGCTCCACAACCATGCACCAGTCGGCGCAATATCTTGATGACAATATGCCGATCCCGGTGCTGAACCCGGGGCAGGTCGCTTACAAGTTTCTGGAAACGCTGATCGAACTGGGCCTGACCCAAAGCAAGAAGGCGTTTCCGGCACCCGAAGTTCCGAAAGATGATGATATCCGAAAGGGGTGGTACTGATGAGCGAATGGACTCCCGGCATGGCAGGGCAAACACCGCTGCCCTATCCGTTTTACGTTGATATCGTGACGAAGCGCTATTTTGATGGCGTAGACAATAAAAACCTCACCCAGGTGCTGAACTGCTTTGCACCGGACGCCGTACTTTACGAGGCGACGTCCGATACCACTCATGACGGCCGGGACGCGATCCGGTCGATGTTCGAGAAACTGTTCGCCGATTTCGAGGATATCTGGCACGGCAATTTCGTCCACACGGCGGATCCCGATACTAATGCCATCTGTTCGCAGTTCACCGTGTTGATCACGCCCAATGGTGGCGAGCAGCTGCGCTATGAGAACTGCAACCGCTTCTACTGCAAGGACCGGCTGTTTCAGCATGTTACGGTCTATATGAGCGGCGACAATTTGCTCAAGGAAGGAGACAGCTGATGCAATATGAACCCGGCCTCTCCCGCGATGAACTGATCGAATTTGCGACCAGGACCTATTTCGGCAATGTCGATGCGAAGAACATGGAAGCGACACTCGACTGTTTCCATGACGAAGCTTTATTCTGTGTCCAGACCGATTTCACCCGGCACAGCGGCAAGGCCGAAATCCAGCGCATGTTCGAAGATTTCTTCGGCGCCTATGAGGTGATTATTCACCGCGATTTTGTCTGTACGGTCGACGAAGCCAATGGCCGGATCGCCGCGAATTTTATTGCCGAGCTCAAGGATGCGGATGGCAATGTCACCTTGCTGAACAACACCAATTTCTGGCGTTTGCGGGATGGCAAATTCCAGGAAGTCTACGTTTACATGAGCGGAGCCAATGTGCTCGTTTGACAATCACTGACGGCCCGCAAAGGGCCGCATGACCAATTCCACTCAGGGAAGGAAATAAAAATGCGTCGCTTGAAAAACATATTGTCGGTTTCGGTCGGAATGGCCGCTCTCGTCACTGGCGGGCCGGTTCTGGCCCAGACCGGTGGAGACCAAACCGCAGAAGATGCGGATGACAGCAATGTCATCATCGTCACCGCACGCCGTCAGGATGAGCTGCTCGCAGAGGTTCCGGCCTCGGTGACGGTGTTCACGGCCGAGACGCTGGATCGCACCGGCATTCAGCAGGCCGACGAATTTGTTCAGCTGACCGCTGGTGTCACGATTGTGACCGGCACCGCAGAAGCTGGCGATACCCAGATCAATATCCGCGGCATTAACGGGGCACGTGACGCGGAAAGCTCTGTCGCACTGGTTGTTGACGGGATTTTGAAAACCAACACCGCACAGCTCAACCAGGATCAAGGTACGCTGCGCCAGATCGAAATCCTGAAAGGACCGCAGGGCGCGCTCTATGGACGGAATGCTGCGGCTGGCGCGATTGTGATCCAGACGCTGAAACCGGGCGATTTTCTCGAAGGCGGTGTCAAGGCGAGTGTGGCCGAAGACAATACCTACAAAGCATCCGGCTTTATTTCCACGCCGGTTGGCGACAGTGCCGGAATCGTACTGTCCGGATCCTATTCGACCAGTGACGGCTTTTATCGCAACAGCTTCCTCGGCAACCGCAAGGTGGTGGATGATCAGGAGATCTGGTCGATCGACGGCCGGTTTGTGGCCGAACTGGGCGACAGTACCGAAGTCGACGTGAAGGCACGTTATGCCGACCTGTCCGGTGCATCGATCAACTTCAACGCGGCCTTCCATCTGCCGAATTTTGCAGCTACCAATCCAGCGTTTTTTGAGGATGTGAACGACCATCCGTTCAACTATTATTCCAACATCCGGCCAACCAACGAGCAGCAGACGTTCGAGGCTTCGGCCAAGGTCACCCATGAGATGGACTTCGCCACGCTGACGGCCTGGGCGCTGTATAGTGATGTGGATCAGGCGCTGACGGCGGACGGCACTTCGGCCGACTTTGCCCGCTTCACCTTTCCGGGCGCCACCCCGGCTTCTGTGGCAGCATCCGATAGCTGTTTTGGCACGACGGCGGCTTTGACCGGTTTCCCGGTCAACCAGCCCGGATTTATCGGGACGTCGCCGGTACCGTTCATTTTCGATCCGGCCAATGGCTCGACATTCGGTCCCTATAGCCCGACCACCTGTGACGGCACACAGTTCCAGATCCGCGAACAGACGGATATCAGTGCGGAGATCCGGCTGGCATCCAATGGTGATGGCCCTCTGGCTTGGCAACTCGGCGCGTACTTTCTGAACATTGACCGGGACGTGGGCGTGAGCATCGGCGCAGATCTTGGACAGGGCATTACGCGGCAGTTGTTCAATGATGCCAGCAGCACCAACCCGACATCACAGCTGTTTTTCGATAACTTCAATACCAATGTCTATGCGGCCTTCGGTTCGCTGGACTATGAAGTTACCGACCGGCTCGATATCGGACTGGCGCTGCGCTACGATATCGAGGATCGCGAGGTGTCCAATCAGGTCCCGCTGGCGACTGATCCGATTACCGGCGCGCCGATCAATCCGGGCCAGGCCTTTGGCGCAATTGCTGATCAGAATGAAACGTTCAAGCAGCTGCAGCCGAAGCTCTCGTTGCGTTATGGCCTGACGGATGATGTCAATTTCTACGCCAAC
>JBCBZY010000266.1:0-4036 GCA_039815115.1 Pseudomonadota bacterium
ATGCTGGCCGTGCCGACGTTTCTGATCGTTGCGGGAATAGGCTATCTTTCCGGCTGGGTGGAACCCGCGCTGGTCACCGATCCGGCGACTATCGGCATGGTTCTGCTGCTGATCTTGCTGGCGCCAGCGCTGATCGAGGAACTGCTGTTCCGCGGTGTGCTGCTGGCCTGGCTGACCCGCTGGACCCCGCGCTGGTCAGGCTGGCTGTCGACATTGCTGTTTGTCGCCTGGCACCCGATTCTGGCGCTGACCATCGGCCCGCCATGGGCTGAGATGTTCCTGCAGCCGTCATTCTGGATCGCGACTTTTCTCATCGGGATCATTTTTACTCATATTCGCATCGTATCCGGCTCGCTTTGGCCGGTTATCCTGATACACTGGCTGGCAGTCGTGATATGGAAACTGTTTCTGGGCGGCCCCTTCTATTGAACCGAGGACTAGGCAATGGCTGAATTTTTTGATGCATTGAATGATGATCACCGTGCTTTCGTTGCGGCCCAGCCTCTGTTTTTTGTGGCCACCGCGGCGGCGGATGGCCGGATCAATCTGTCTCCCAAGGGATATGACGTGTTCCGCGTGCTCGGTCCCGATCGGGTGGCGTATCTGGATCTGCGCGGATCGGGTAACGAAACCCATGCCCATCTGGTGGCGGAACAGGCCGATGCCGGGCGGATCACGATCATGTTCAACAATTTCGGAAATCCGGCCAATATCCTGCGGATTTATGGCAAGGGTGTTCCGGTTCTCCCGCAGGACAGCGGATGGGACGAGCTGGCCGGGCATTTCGAGATCCTGCCCGGCACGCGCCAGATATTCGATATCCGGGTCGAGTCTGTCCAGACCAGCTGTGGTTACGGTGTGCCGCACATGACCCTGGAACGGGAGCGGGAAACGCTGGTCAAATATCATGCCCAGACCGACGAAGACGAGTGGTTTCAAAAGGTTCGGGCAAATGACAGCAGCATTGACGGACTACCCGTTCGCCAAACGGAAAAGTTCCTGAACCAGACAGGCGATGCAAAATGAGCCTTGTCGAACTTTCCCGGCATATGCACGGCGTCGAGGCCGAAATCGTGCGCGGCCGGCTGGAAGCAGCCGGCATAGGTGCCGTGTGCTTCGACAGTGGCGTGAATATTGTCGAGGGTGCGGGTATTGCCTTGCCTGCTCGCGTCATGGTTCTGGAAGAAGATCTCGCCGAGGCGAGGGCGGTTCTCGCCGAAGACGTGGAGCTGAAGGAGTGAGGCGATGAAGATATCCCTCGCTTTGGGTGGCGGCGCAGGCCTCGGATGGACCCATATTGGTGTCCTGAGGGCGCTGGAACAGTCACCGCTGGAAATTGCGGCCATCTCCGGCACCTCGATCGGGGCGATTACCGGCGCCAGTTTTGCCGCGGGCAAGCTTGACTATCTGGAAGAGACCGCCCGTACCGCCAATTTCCGCACATTGCTGCGGTTCATGGACCCGCATTTCAAGCGTGGCGCCGTGATGGGCGCCCGGACGATCGAGAAGGAGCTGGATGCCCAGCTCGGGTCGCTGACCTTCGAAGATCTCGATCTTCCTGTCGCTGCGGTTGCCGCCGATTTGCGCACAGGCGACACGATTGTCATGAAAACCGGTCGGCTGGTTCCGGCTATCCGGGCCTCCATGTCCTTGCCGGGTATTTTCAAGCCAGTGGAGTTTGAGGGTCGTTTGCTTGTCGATGGTGGCGCGGCACTGCCCGTTCCGGTCTCGCCCGCGCGCGAGCTTGCACCGGAGGCCACTTGCCTGTCAGTCAATCTGCAGGATGATTTCGTAAACCGGGCAGAAATGGCCGGTATCGCGCGAACCGACGGCAAGGAGCCGAACAGCATTGCCATTGTGCGGGCATCCGTCGGCCTGTCGCTACGCAATCTTGGCCGTTACTCTCTTGCCCTGGATCCCCCGGATTTCGCTATGTCCCCCCCGGTCGGACATATCGACATGCAGAACTTTACCCGGGCGGAGGAGCTGATCGACATCGGCCGCCGCGAGACCGAAGCGATCATCCCCGCCATCCTCGAGCGGGTTGAAAAAGGCGTGCCCAAAAAATAGGCAATTGTGCTGCGTTGCACAATATTTACACTTTCTTTACATGTCCGGAATCCCGTTTCTCCCTTGAATCCAGTCACTTGTGATTCTGGCACGAGCTTTGCGACGTAAACCTCGGACATAAAAAAGGGGGCGTAATGAAGTTTATCATAGCCATAATCAAACCATTCAAACTCGATGACGTGCGCGATGCTCTCACCGAAGTGGGTGTGGCGGGCATGACGGTATCCGAAGTCAAGGGCTTTGGACGCCAAAAGGGGCAAACCGAAGTCTATCGGGGCGCAGAATATACCACAAACATGGTGCCAAAGCTGAAACTGGAAATCGCATGCACGGCCGACCTGGCTGATCAGGCCGTCGAAGCGATCCAGAGTGCGGCCGGAACCGAGTCCATCGGCGACGGGAAAATATTCGTCATGAGCCTGGATAATGCCGTGCGTATCCGCACCGGCGAAGCAGGCGACACAGCGATTTAACGGGGAAGCATGATAATGAAAAAAATACTGACTATTTCTGCAGGACTGGCGGCGGTGATGGCCGCTTCTCCTGCTCTCGCACAGGAAGCAGTCGAAGTGGCTGATCCAAGTGCAAATGTGGCATATATCTTTAACACGTTGCTGTTCCTGATCGGTGGCTTCCTCGTGATGTGGATGGCAGCCGGCTTTGCCATGCTTGAAGCCGGTCTGGTGCGTTCGAAGAACGTATCGATGCAGTGCCTCAAGAATATCAGCCTCTACTCGATGGCTGGCATCATGTTCTGGGTTACCGGTTACAATTTGATGTACACAGACGTGACCAGCTGGATCGGCAGCTTTGGGCCTTATGCCATGCAGGCCGTGGGCGAAGCGGATGTCGAGACCGGTTATTCGGTGGCGTCCGACTGGTTCTTCCAGATGGTTTTCTGTGCAACCACAGCGTCGATCGTGTCCGGCACGATTGCAGAACGCGTCAAATTCTGGCCCTTCCTGATCTTCGTGATCATTCTGACCGGTTTCCTCTACCCGATTACGGGCAGCTGGGAATGGGGTGCTGGCTGGCTCGATCAGCAAGGTTTCAGTGACTTTGCCGGTTCGACCCTGGTGCACTCGGTCGGTGGCTGGGCCGCTCTTGCAGGCGCGATCATCATCGGACCACGGCTGGGGCGCTATGTCGATGGCAAGATGAACGTCATGCCAGGTTCGAGTATCCCGCTCGCAACGCTCGGCACGTTCATCCTGTGGCTCGGCTGGTTCGGCTTCAATGGCGCGTCTCAGCTCGCCATGGGCACGATCAGTGACGTCAGCGACGTTTCCAAGATTTTCGTCAACACCAACATGGCAGCAGCCGGTGGCGTCATCACCGCGATTGTCCTGACCCAGTTGCTGTACAAGAAGATCGACGTGACGATGGCATTGAACGGTGCTCTGGCCGGCCTGGTATCGATTACCGCCGAACCACTGGCCCCGTCGGTCCTGCAGTCGATCATCATTGGTTCCATTGGCGGCGTGATTGTGGTCTTCGCGGTTCCGATGCTCGACAAGCTGAAAATTGATGATGTCGTCGGCGCGATCCCGGTCCACTTGCTGGCCGGTATCTGGGGCACAATCATTGTTCCGCTGTCGAACGGCGATGCAACCTACGGCGTTCAGGCGCTGGGCATCGTTTCGATCGGCGCATTCACCTTCATTTGCAGCTCGGTCGTCTGGCTCGCGCTCAAATATACCCTTGGCGTCCGTCCTGCAGAAGAGGACGAACGGGCAGGCATGGACATCTCCGAAGTCGGTGTCGAAGCCTATCCCGAATTTGCCAAGGGCTAACCAGTTTGGTGCCGGCCTTATCCTCCCAACACTGAGGCCGGCACCTCACCTTGTTCCTCCTGCGAACAAACAACTTTACGGCCGGTGGTGGAAACGCCCCGGCCATTTTTTTTGGAGTGAACCACATATTCGCGGGCCGCACGGTCTGCTATATGATTGCCATTGATGACAAC
>JBCBZY010000381.1:0-2259 GCA_039815115.1 Pseudomonadota bacterium
CATGCGTATGGGTCTGCGCACCGGGGATGTCGATGTCGGGCCGGGTGAATTCATCATCATTCCGCGCGGCGTCGAGCATTGTCCCGAAGGCCTGGATGGTGAATGTCATGTCTTGTTGCTCGAACCCAAGACGATATTGAACACCGGCAATGTGGTGACCGAGAAGACGGTGACCGAGCTGGACCGGCTATAACGCGGCAAAATGCTTTCCTACAGGACCGGCTTTTGATAGATAGAGAATATCGATCAAAATGGTCGAAGGGCGAAGATTTTTTAACGCCATTCAGTGTCGATACTGTATAATCTTTATCTAACAGGCCTTGAATATGAACAGAATTGAACGGATCGTCAGGGCGTACCCAGCCATTTCACCCAGGCTCCATGGGCATGGGCTTCTCCCAGCTTGACCGGTTCACCCCCAGCGCCATCTTCTTTTGGCCAGTGCCGGACAATCAATTCGTGGCGATAGGTTTCGCGGTTGGCTTCTAGAGAGAGCCAAGCCAGCGGTCGCTCTGCCGTGGCCCGCGTACCCGCTTCTTCCATGGCCAGTTTTATCCGATCGCGTCCCGCTTTTGGGATATATTGCCAAACGATGGAATGGACCAGCACGCGCGTGACGCCTTCGGCCTGAGGCTTGGCGAGTTGTTCGATCATCCAGTCGTCGGCGCTTGAACCCTCGAGAAGGGGCTGCTGCTCGTTGACTAGCTCGATGGCCGTCTTCATCCGTTCGAAGCGGACTTTATGTTCTGGCCAGATATAAGCGGTCAGGCGGCGGGCTTGGACAGGGTCGGTCAGATCAACCGGGGCGATGTCACAGCCGCACAGTGAATCGAACGCAAAGGGCACATCTGGGGGTGGTAGTCCTTCCCAGTCGGGTTTGAAGGAAAGAGATGCATCCGCAGGACCGACCGAAACCCCGCCAAGATCATAATGATAGCGTTCAATCATCAGGTTCAGGCCTGCGCTGGAGCCGATTTCCAGCAGTTCATAGCGCGGTGGTAGACCCTGTGCGGTCAGCCATAGCAGGCCCGCGATATAGGAAGATGACCGTCCCGCTTCGTTGGTCTGCGGCGGGGATTCGAGCCAGGGCAGCAACGCCGCCTCGTCTGTCTCTATCGTGGCGGCAATGATCTGCTCTGCATCTTTGGCGGCTTGCTCATCACCTGCATAAATGGCGGAGAGCCGGTCATGCTGGCCCGCCAGATGCAGCGCGTGAAAGCCGCCCGCGACCCGCAAGGGCAGGGCGTCGGCCAGCGGATTGCCTTCCCATCCCAGCACTTGGCGGCCCAGCTCACTGCTGTCATCTAGCGCTCCGATAATTGCCTCGACCATGCGGCCGGTAATCGGCGCGCCATTGGAACGGCAATATTCAATCTGGTTGGTGAAGGCGTCCTGTATCTTTTGCTGGTTAGACATATTGCCCTTTCCGGTGTGAAGCCCTAATGCGTCGGCTTCTATGACCACACCCCTTATCTTTGCAATCCCCAAGGGACGGATTCTTGACGAGGCCTTGCCGATGCTGGCCAAGGTCGGGATCGAACCTGCGCCGGAATTTTTCGACAAGGCCAACCGCAGCCTGATGTTTGGAACCAACCAGGCGCATGTCTCGATCATCCGGGTGCGCGCCTTTGATGTGGCGACCTTCGTTGCCCATGGCGCGGCGCAGATCGGTATTGTCGGATCAGATGTGGTCGAGGAATTCAACTATAGCGAGCTTTACGCGCCGGTAGATCTCGGCATTGGCCGCTGCCGCCTGTCGGTGGCGCAGCCCAAGGATGATGCTGATCAGATTGGCAATATCTCACATATACGGGTCGCGACCAAATATCCGAACCTGACCAGCCGCCATTTTGAGGCGCAGGGCATTCAGGCGGAATGCGTCAAGCTGAACGGAGCGATGGAACTCGCGCCTTCGCTGGGTCTATCGCGGCATATTGTCGATCTGGTGGAATCCGGCAGCACATTGAAAGCAAACAATCTGGTGGAAACCGACCGGATTATCGACATTTCTGCGCGGCTGGTGGTGAACCGGGCGGCGTTCAAAATGCGCAGTGAAGAGCTGACCGGTCTGGTCCAGAAATTCCGCGAACTGGTAGGGCAGCTCTGATGGCTTTGCGGCTTTCAACCTCGGATGCCGGCTTTGCTGATGCCTTCGACATGCTGGTCAACGCGCGGCGAGAGGCGGATGCCGATGTATCGGCGGATGTAGCAGCGATTATCAAGGACGTCCGAGCGAGCGGTGACGAAGCAGTAGCCCGG
>JBCBZY010000218.1:0-4934 GCA_039815115.1 Pseudomonadota bacterium
GGACTTGGGCAGGAGGAACACATGCAGTACGACATCGGCAAGCAAATGCTCCGAGCGCCGGAGAGCGTCGAGAGCATTCGGCCGCGTGACAGGGTCTACGCCTGCTGGAAGGGAGAGGACCGCTTCTTTCCGGGGACGGTGGAGAGAATGACGAGTCACGGATACTTTAAAGTCCTCTACGACGATGGAGAACCAATCCCAGCCCCTGTCCTTATCTGCCGGGGAAAAGCGAACGCAAGGTCTTCACTGAACTTAATGGCCCCCACACAGAAGAATTGAATGATGCCCTCGGGCGGATTGGATTTCGCCGCAGCCAGAACGTTGCCTATCGGCCAAGTTGTCTCGACTGCAAGGCCTGCGTTTCCGTTCGGGTGCTGGCCGATGAATTTGCGCCAAATGCAACCCAGCGAAAACTGCTCCGGCGAAACAAGGACCTTGTAGTGGAGGCCTGCCAACCCTGGGCTACCGAAGAACAATTTGCCTTGCTCCAGAAATATCTTTCCAGACGCCATCCGGGCGGCGGGATGACCGAAATGGACGAAATGGACTATTCGGATATGGTCGAGCAGTCACCGGTCAAAAGTTTCGTCGTCGAATATCGGGAACCGACCGATGATGGTTCCAAGGGCCGCCTCGTTGGTGCCTGCCTGACCGATCAGCAGGGAGATGGCCTTTCGATGATCTACAGCTTCTTTGATGCGGACCATCCAGAGCGTACGGGCCTGGGAAATTATATCATCATGGATCATGTCCTGCGCGCCCGGGCTGCCGGGCTTCCTTATGTTTATCTCGGCTATTGGGTCGAAGGTTCAAGGCGAATGGAATATAAAATCCGGTTTCGTCCGCTGGAAAAACTCGGGCCGGACGGATGGGTACGATTTACCTGATCAAAACCTGGTCTCGTTGAGAGTCTCAAAACAAAAAAAGCCCGCTTTAGCCGATACCGGCCAGCGGGCTTTTCAGCTATTCTGTGAGCAGCTCAGTCGTAAAGGCATCTTTCCTGCTGACAGCCTTTGACGACCGGCTTGGGCTTCCATGTCTTTTTCGGCGCCGCTTTTTTCCAGCGCTTTTTCGCTACCGGTCGTGGCTTCACATAGACCACTTCCTCTTCAATATAGGTCGTGGTGGTCGTGGTTGTCGTTACCGGCTGCGATTCAATGATGATGGTCGTAACCATGGGCTGGGCGTGCTGGTAATAATAGGCGGGATAATAGTGGCCCTGCCAGCCGCTCGGATATACGTGATGTCGGCTCTGGTGCTTGCGGTGGTGGCCGCGCTGAACATGTTGTTTTCCTGCGCCATATTTCTTGAGCAGCTTGCGACACCGGTCGGTTCCCTGCTCGATGGCCGCTCCGGCAACAGCGCCCAGGCCGCCGCCGATCAGCGAGCCGCCCAAACGATTTCCTCGGCCCGCAATTCTGTTTCCGGCCAGCGCGCCCAGCGCACCGCCAACAACTGCGCCGCCGATACCGGAACTTTTCCTGCACCTTTCCAGATAAGCCAGCTCTTCGTCCCGTTCGCTGTAACGCCTCTGTTGATCGCTTCGGGTATCCTGGGCTTCTGCTGGAGCGCTCCAGTGAGGTATGCCTTCAGCATAGTCAGCACCAACCTGCGTGGCGTCGCCTTCGCCAATGAAAGTTCCGGCATAATTGCCTTCGTAAACGCGGCCTTCCGCATCACGGTACGTGCCGCTCCATTCTCCGCTATAGCTGCCGTCTTCCCGATAGGCGCCGTCCCAGTCTCCCTGGTAGGTGCTGCTGCCAATGGCATCGGACGGCGTTGCAACAACACGATCATCGTTGAGCAGAACGCTATCGTCATAAGTTGCCCGGCCATCGCGATATCCGTCACTATACCCTTGATTGTAACGATCCCAGTCGAGATCGCGGACCGTATCGTGGACCACGCCATGACGGTCGGTCAGCACGGCATCATCATAATAACGAGACCAGCCATAACCATAGGATGGCTGTCTCAGCCCGTAATACCCGAAATTGCCGATAAAATAGCTCGGCCTGATAAATGTACGTGGCAAACGAAATCCCCGAAATGGCCGCTTGTAGCCGCGACGATGTCCGATCTTGCCCATTCGGACATGGTGGCCATTGCGAAAGCCTCGGTGCCGCATGTTGCCCATGCGATGGCCACCCATTTTCCGCATGCTGCGTTTCGCACCGTCCGCTGTCAGACCCAGTTCGCCGGACACCAGATCCAGTCCGGCCAGTTCTACAGGTACGGGGGAAGTGCCGGACAGCGATTCGACCGCTGCACCTGCTTGACCTGGGACAAGTGCCAAAAAACTGGCCATGCCAGCAATCGCAAGGGTTCTCATGGTTAACAGCTCCTGTAATCCGGACGATCGATCGTCGCCCGTATGAAAATGGTTAATCAATAGTTACCATTTTCTGGGGATTAAGGCCATTATGCAGTTGTAAAATAGACTTGTTTCGAATGACTGTCTCGAAATGGGGCGGTTTTCGCAATAACTGAAGATCAGGACAGCGGAGCGGTCAGTGCAGCGGCGATTGCCGCCACAAGCCGCGACAGGCCCTCTTGATCCAGCTCGCTAAAGCGGTCGGGGTGCGGACTATCAAGATCCAGAACCGCTACGACCGCGTTGCCTTGCATAACAGGGATGACCAGCTCCGAACGGCTTTCGGCATCACAAGCAATATGTCCCGGAAAGGCATGCACATCGGCAATCCGCTGTGTTTGACCCGTCTCGGCGGCGGTCCCGCAAACACCTTTTCCCAGCGGAATACGAATGCAGGCGGTTTTCCCCTGAAACGGACCCAGGACAAGTTCACCGCCCACCAGCCGATAGAATCCCGCCCAGTTCAGCTCAGGAACAAATTGCCAGATCAGGGCGGAGATGTTCGCCATATTGGCTATCGCATCCGGTTCGCCTTCTACAAGGGCTAGGGCCGCTGCCTCGAGGTCCTGATAGAACGCCTCTGGAGAGACATCATCGTTGACGGAAAATTCGAACATGTCCGCTGCTACCAACGAAGCGTGCCGGAGATCAAGCAGAACTGGAAGGAGAGGTGACCAGAGCGATTGCTCTGCCTCTTCCAATTGAATTGCTCTGGCGGTAAGCAAAGGGCATGCCTGAAGAACCACTTATGACCTACGCCCGCTATCTGGCGCTGGACGACCTGCTGGCGGCGCAGCACCCGCAATCGGATCTCGATGATGAAATGTTGTTCATAATCATCCATCAGACCAAGGAACTGTGGCTCAAACAGATTATTCGCGAGTTGAAACTGGCTGCGAAGCGAATTGACGAAGATGCAATCGTGCCGGCTTACAAGGCCCTGGCCCGGGTCAGCCGGATCCAGTCGGTCATGACCTTGAGTTGGGATGTGCTGTCAACCATGACACCGAGCGATTATACCAGCTTTCGTTCCGTGCTGGGTCCGAGTTCCGGATTTCAGTCTGATCAGTTCAGGACCGTCGAATACATGCTGGGTCTGAAGGACAAGGCTTTTCTGAAATATCAGGATGATCGTCCCGAGGCCCGCAATGCGATGCAGACCGCGCTTGAGAATCCGAGCATGTGGGACAAGGCGATTGGGGCTCTCTCACGAGCCGGATTTGACATTCCGACATCGGTGCTTGAGCGGGATTTCACCCTGCCACATCAGTTTTCAACGGAAGTCGAGGGGGCTTTTCTGAAAGTATATCAAGCGCCCGAGAAATATTGGGAACTCTATCAACTGGCTGAGAAGCTGGTGGATCTGGATGACGCCTTGGCCACCTGGCGCCACAAGCATGTCCTCACGGTCGAGCGGATAATCGGTGGGAAAATGGGAACAGGGGGGACGGCCGGAGTTTCCTACCTGCAGTCAACCTTGTCCAAACGCGCTTTTCCCGAACTTTGGTCACTCCGTACCGAGCTTTGATTTCTAGCTTGGCCGGGTCGGTGCATCAACTATACGGGGATCAGCCACAGTTGTGTATCCGTCGAACAGTTTGAGCTGTTCGCCATTCCCGAGATCGCCTCCTGAGCAATTGAGCATCAGGTCGATGCAGTTGGCCATCCACTTGTCCATGATATCATCATCCCATGCTCCGAACCAGTCGGAGTGGAAGGTTGAACCTGGCGTGTGCGGAGCCATTCCCTGCATCCGGTCTGACGAAAAATGCCAGGTATTGTTCATCGGATCCAGGTTGCCCGACCGATCAAGCGTATCATCAGTTGTCCACCAAGCCGAAAGCGTGAAAGTCGGAACAATGAAGGGATGGGTATCAGGGCATCGGGCTATACCGTTATTGTCCCGGTAAAGCTTTGCCATGTGAGAGCGATGATCCGGGCTGTCCAGATTCACCCCGTCCCAGCATTCCCTGGCACCGACAATAGCGCCGAGTTCAGAACCGGACGGGCAATTTTCTGCGGCTTCCGGGATGTTCCGGTACTGGCCAGGCGTTGCTCCTGGCCCCTGACAATTGATATAGAAAGTGTCGCTGGTCGAAGGCGCCTGCATGTTATAACCGAAGACGTAGCGTAGTCCGCGAGGCAGAGCCACACATGCCTGGCCCTGAACCTGACATTCCGGGTCCGTTTCGGGCCGGCGCTTGTAGTAGATTGCAACCCGGTTCGGCATGACAACCTTGCCTTCGCCGTTCATCATTGACGGGATCCAGTAGGCTGACCGGTTCAGGGGATTGTTACACGTGCTGTCGCCAGTCGTTCTCAACGATTCATAAGTCGAGTTTGCATCCGCGAGTGTGTTGCCAAAAAATGTGTGCAGATGGGAAGCGCCCGGCTGGCCTGGATAAACGATCGGATCGTCATAGGCATTGTGGCTTGGCGTACAGATAAACCGTAACGCTCCGACTACATCCGGTTCGTTGGAAGGGGCTGGATTTCCGTGGCCCCATGATGGCTGTAGCCATTGTTCAACATCGAAATTGCTGGGTATCTTGGGCAGGCC
>JBCBZY010000326.1:0-3127 GCA_039815115.1 Pseudomonadota bacterium
CCCCATGATTTCCTTTAGATAATTTCATAAATATCTGAAAAATAAGTGGAAAATGAGAACGGAGTGTCGGCCATCCTCCCGATTGCCAACGCAAAACCGCTATTTTTTCTGTCGGAAAGCCGACGAGATGCATGCCTTTTCACCTGTCGGAAACCCGACACCGAGAGACTTGCAAAAATAACCCATTGAAAAACAACGATATTAAACTGGCACACGCTTTGCATAATCATTGGGACCAGGCAAACGGACCAATCGCCTGGATCAAATGGAAGTGGGAACGGGGCATTATGATCAATTGCGAAATCAGCGAAGCGGTAAAGGAACAACTGCCAACATTACTCGACTGGCTGCGCGGAGCGTGGATTGACGCTTCCGTCAATGCAGACATCCAGCGCGAAAAGAGCGATCACGTGCGTGTGCTTCTCGATAGCGAGATGGAACGTGCCACCTACAGAGACATTATTATCGGTTTCCGAGCTGGTCCCCCGTCATTAGTCCCCGCTAATGATGGCTTGCCGCTACGGATCGAATTCGGATTTGAAGATATGGCCTTTGGTCACGCGCTCATTTCCGAAGCGGTCCGTGGCGGCAATAGCCCTGCTGTTGGTGAACCTGCCAGCGCGAAACAGATGGAATTTGCAAGCCGTGTCGCCAGGAGCGATGCCAATGTCCTGATCATGGGACAGACCGGCGTCGGCAAGGAAGGCATGGCGCAATTCGTCCATAACCAGAGCGAACGGGTGGAGAAGCCCTTTGTCGCGGTCAACTGCGCCGCGCTCCCCGAAACGATGGTCGAAGCCATTTTGTTCGGCCACAAGAAAGGTGCCTTCACGGGTGCCACCGGCGCATCGGAAGGTCTCTTCCGGGCTGCTGACGGTGGTACGCTGTTTCTCGACGAGATTACTGAACTCCCCCTGATGCTGCAGGCCAAATTGCTCCGCGCATTGCAAGAAGGTGAAATTCTTCCGGTCGGCGAAACGGCGCCCGTCAAAGTGAATGTCCGGATCGTGGCTGCGGCCAACCGGGATTTTGAAGACGAGGTTGCGAGCGGCCGGTTCCGGGAAGATCTGTACTGGCGGCTCAACGTGCTGCCCATCGAAATTCCGGCTCTTGCCGAGCGCCGTCAGGATATTCGCGCCATCGCTGCTGCGATGCTGCTTTCGATGCAGGCCAAAACCGGCAAGTTCTGCTGGCCGTCTGACGAAGCCCTGAAGGCACTTTCAGCTCACGCCTGGCCGGGCAACGCCCGCGAACTGCACAATGTGCTGCAGCGCGCAACCATCCTCAGCGATGAAACTGTGATCGAAGCAGCCGACCTTGGCCTGACTGCGGCTCCGGTTTCCAGAACCCCGCGGGCGGATCCGGTTGAACCGGGCCGTGCCTCGAAGCTGATGCGTGGTCAGGATCTGCACAGCCTGTCCCGCGAAGTTCAGCATGAAGCCATTATTGACGCCCTCGACAAGACGGACGGCAACCGCCGTGAAACCGCGAAGATCCTGGGAATTTCCGAACGTACGCTGCGCTATCGGCTCGCCGACATGCGCGAGATAGCGGCTTAAGAAGGAGCACTGCAAGATGACCACCATTGGAAGCAATAACCTGCTCGCGATGCGCAAAGCCATTATCGAGCAGAATGACGCCCTGCAAAAAGCGGGCAAGCCCGGACAGGGTCCGGAGACCGAAAAGTCCGGCGTGACCACTTTTGGCACGCAGATGAAGGAAGCCATTGAGCAGGTGAACAGCCTGCAACAGGAATCCGCCGCGGCCCGGACTGATTATGAACTCGGCCGAACCACCGATATCGCTCAGGTGATGCTCGCCAAGCAAAAGGCATCCATCGGTTTTGAAGCCACCTTGCAGGTCAGGAACAAATTATTGTCCGCCTACAAGGACATCATGAACATGCCGGTGTAACATGAGCGAACTCAGTCTGGCCACCGGCGCCGGCGATCAGCCGGCCACACAAAATCTGCAACCGATCTCGGCTGCGCCTTCCGGCAGCTATGCGAACCCGGGCGTGATGCAGCGTATCAACGATTTCATGGCCCAACCGGCCGTGGCAAAATCTCTGCCGCTGATCGGATTTCTCGCGATTGTCGGGCTGGCCGCGATGGCCTGGCTGGCATTGCGCGAGCCGCCGCAGCGTGATCTTTTCCGCGGCTTGCCCGATGATGACAAGGCTGCCGTCGCGGCTGCCCTGCAAACCTCGAATATTGCCTACCAGATTGACAATGCTACTGGCGCGCTAACGGTTTCGGAAGATGCCTATCATGCGGCCAAGTTAAGCCTGGCCGCGCAAGGTCTCCCGCGCAGCGCGCCCGATGGCGACACTCTTATTTCGAGCATGCCGATGGGCGCCAGCCGGGCCGTGGAAACCGAAAAGCTCCGGACCGCGCGCGAGCTGGATCTGGCACGCACCATCGAATCATTCGACAGCATAAGGTCCGCCCGGGTCCATCTCGCGGTGGAACCTCCCAGCATATTTGTGCGCGACCGAAGCGAACCCGCGGCCTCGATCATGTTGCAGCTCGGCGGCGGAAGCCGTCTCGGCGACAGTGAGGTGGAAGCCATTGTTCACCTGGTTGCGAGTTCCGTGCCTGGTCTTTCGGCAGAACGGGTTTCGGTCGCTGACCAGAACGGCCGGCTGCTGTCGCGTCCCGGCATGGGCAGCGGTGAAGGCACATCCGAACAGCTTGGTGTACAGGAACGGGTTGAGGAACGGTATCGCCGGACACTCGCTGCCTTGCTGACCCCGATGCTGGGCCAGGGCAATTTTGCGGCCGAAGTGATGGCCGAGATCGATTTTGACGAGAAACAGGCCACCCGCGAATCTTTCCCGGCCGACGGCGCGCGCCTGCGTTCCGAAAATGGCAGCTGGGCGAATGAACCGGGGCAGAAGCAGGCCTTCGGGATTCCCGGAACCATTGCGGCCGAACCGCCAGAAGAGACTGAAGTCACGGAAACGCCGCCCGCACCAGATGCCGCGGAAGCGCTGGAAGAAAAGGAAAAGACCAAGACATCCGAACGCTATGCCCGCGATTTCGAGCTGGGCCGGGAAGTCTCGGTGACCAAAGAAGCCAGCGGAACGGTCAAGCGGGTGTCCGTCGCTGTTGCTCTGCGCAATCCC
>JBCBZY010000028.1:0-14737 GCA_039815115.1 Pseudomonadota bacterium
CGACCGACTATGACACGTCCGACCGGCTCTATTTTGAACCGCTGACCGCGGAAGACGTGCTGGAAATCCTTGCTGTCGAACAGAGCACGGGTGAGCTGGCCGGTGTGATCGTGCAATTTGGCGGGCAGACGCCGCTGGGACTGGCCTCCGCGCTGGAGGAGGCGGGCATCCCGATCCTCGGCACGACGCCGGACTCGATTGATCTGGCGGAAGATCGCGACCGTTTTGCCAAGCTGGTCAACAAGCTGAAGCTGAAACAGCCGGAAAACGGCATGGCTCGCACCCGCGACGAAGCGGTAAAAATCGCCGAGCGTATCGGCTATCCGGTGCTGATCCGACCCAGTTTTGTGCTCGGTGGCCGGGCGATGGAAATTGTCGACGGTCCGGCGCAGCTGGAGAATTATATCAACACGGCCGTGCAAGTGTCCGGGGATCAGCCGGTGCTGGTCGACCAGTATCTGCGTGATGCGGTGGAAGTGGATGTCGACGCGATTTGTGACGGTGATGACGTGGTCGTCTGCGGCGTGCTGCAGCATATCGAGGAGGCCGGTGTGCATAGCGGCGACAGCGCCTGCACCATCCCGCCCTATAACCTGCCGGCGGATATCATTGCTGAAATGGAGCGCCAGGCTGGTGAACTGGCCCGGGGCCTGAAAGTACTTGGACTGATGAACATCCAGTTCGCGGTCAAGGACGGTGAGGTCTATCTGATCGAGGTTAATCCGCGCGCCAGCCGGACGGTACCATTTGTCGCCAAGGCCATTGGCGTGCCCATTGCCAAGATCGCGGCGCTTGTGATGGCGGGTGAGAAACTTGCGAACTTGCCAGTGATTGACAAGAATATCGAACATATTGCTGTAAAAGAGGCGGTCTTCCCGTTCAGCAGATTCCCCGGAATTGACCCGGTCCTGTCGCCGGAAATGAAGTCTACCGGCGAGGTCATGGGCATCGACAGCAGCTTCCCGATCGCCTTTGGCAAGGCGCAACTGGGCGCAAACAATCATCTGCCCGATGGCGGGACGCTGTTTGTTTCGGTCAAGGAAACTGACAAAAAGGTGATCGAACCGGCGGCTCGTCTGGCCGACAAACTGGGATTTGACATTATCGCCACTAGCGGAACGGCCCGCTATCTTGCCGAAAAAGGCATCAAGGTTGAACAGGTCAACAAGGTCGCGGAAGGCCGGCCGCATATTGTCGACCGGATCAAGGATGGCGAAGTCGCGCTGATTTTCAACACGACTGAAGGCTGGCAATCGCTCAAGGACTCCAAATCCATCCGTGCATCGGCACTAAACGGCAAAATCCCTTACTATACAACGGCCACAGCCAGCGTTGCCGCCATGGAGGCAATCGCGGCCATGCGTGACGAGACTCTTGAAGTTCGCGCACTTCAGTCCTATTATAAGGCTTCGCAGACGTAATTCCCCGACAAATTGTAGACTGCGGGCGAACTTCGGAAAGAAGGGCGCCGGGAAACTGTTTTTGACGCTTCGGGGCAGAAAACCCGGGCGAACGGAAGGAAGAAAGGCCAAAGATATGGCTGTAGAAAAAGTACCAATGCTGCAGGAAGGCCACGACAAGCTCGAGGCGGAACTGAAAGCGCTGAAAGAAGAGCGGCCGCGGATCGTTGATGCGATTGAAGAAGCGCGCGCGCACGGGGATCTTTCGGAAAATGCCGAATATCATGCCGCCAAAGAACGTCAGGGCCAGGTCGAGGCAACTATTGCCGATCTGGAAGACAAGCTCTCGCGCGCCCAGGTAATCGATCCTGCGACATTGACCGGCGACAAGGCGGTTTTCGGTGCCACATTGACCCTGCTCGACGAAGATGACAAACCGGTGAAATATCAACTGGTCGGTCAGGCGGAAGCGGATGCCAAGGCTGGCAAAATCAGCTATAACAGCCCGATCGGCCGCGCCTTTATCGGCCGCAGCGTGGGTGAGGAGATCGAAGTCACGGTCCCGTCCGGCGACAAATATTACCTGCTCGAGAAAATAGAGTTTATCTGATCCGATCATGCACCTGCCCCAGGGAAAACTGACTAACGGCCTGATCATCGTCAATGCGGTGATTTTCCTGCTGTTGTGGATTTCGGGACTGCAACAGGATGCGATCCTGAGAGGTGCATTTTTCCCGATCCGTCTGGGGGAAGGTTATCCGGCGCTGGATCAGGTTGCGGGTATCGTTCCGGCCTGGCTGACACCGATGTCCTCAGCCTTTTTGCACACCGGGCTGATGCATATCGGTTTCAACATGCTGATGCTGCTTTTTTGCGGCCGGTTTGTCGAACAGGCGCTTGGGCCGCAACTTATGGCCTTGCTTTACGTTTTGGGCGCCTATGCGGCATCCATCGCCGAATTTTTGTTCAACAGTAGCTCTACCATTCCCGTCATCGGCGCCAGCGGCGCGATTTCAGCGGTTTTGGGTGCCTATGCGCTGCTGTTTGCGCGTAACGAAGTCAAGGCAGTGGGGCCGGTGCCGGGACATATTGTCCGCATCGTCTGGCTGACACTGGCCTGGATCGGGATCCAGCTGATGATCGGGATTGCCACGCGCGGTGACCTCAATGGCATCGCGATCTATGCGCATATTGGCGGATTTGTGGCCGGTCTCTTGCTGACCCGTCCGTTGCTTGAATGGCGCTTTCGGTCGGCCTGACCGGACGGATTACTCTTCTTCGGGCAGTTCCGGTTCGAGCAGCTTGTGCAGATGCACAACCACATATTTCATTTCGGCATCGTCGACCGTGCGCTGGGCATATCCGCGCCAGACTTCTTCGGCCTCGTCATAGCCCTTGTAGACGCCGACCAGATCGACTTCATCGAGATTTTCATAGTCCAGTCCGCGCGGATCCTTGACCCGACCGCCCATTACCAGATGGATTTTGCTGCGTTCACTCATGCTCGGCCCCGTTTCGATTCCCGGTTACAGTCTATTTTGATTTGTCAGTTTTGACCGCATCTGTCGCGGCTTCGGCGGCGCTCTTAGCAGCCTCACCGGCTTTGCCAAGCAGATCTTTTATCTGGTCCTGAACACTGTCTTTCGAAAGTCCGAGATTGTCGATCTGTTCCTGACCGGCATCTTTTGCGGCGTCGTAGGCTTTCTTGGCAGTTTCGTTGATTTTCTTGCCGGCTCCGCCAACATATTTGGTCTCCGCCTTGCTGCGCGGAAGCAGGGCGCCAATCAATGCGCCGAGGGCCACGCCGCCCGCAACGACTGCCAGCGGGCTTTTGGCGATTGTTTCTCCTGACTTGTCAGCGGCTTTTTTCGCCGCTTCCCGCGTCGCAACCACGCTCTGTGCAGCCTTTTCCTTGCCTTCATCCAGCAGCGCTGCAGCACGCTGCTTGCTTTCGGACATTTTTTCGACGGCGGCTTCCTTGCTCTCGCTCGCTTTCTCGCGGGCGTTTTCAATCCGCTCCCGGGATGCGGCACGGGCCTTCTCGATATTGTCTGACAGGTTACTCATGGCTTACTCCTCGGAATCAGGGGACTGTCTGGTGGTGCGTCCGGCAATCAGCCGGGTCAATGGCTTGCGCAGCGTAACGAGCGCGGCGGCGGCGGCGATGACCGATGCGGTGATGCCTGGGTTGGATTTTACGGTTTCCACAGCGGTTTTCCCGGCATCCTGCGCCTTGTTCAGCGCGTTGTCCTTCGCCTCCCGCATCAGGTTTTTGGGTTTCACGCGCTCTTTGGTTTCCGCGATATTGTCTCGCAGGTTCTCGCGCGCAGCATTCCGCTCGATCGCGATTTCCCGCAAACTGAATATATCGTCATTTTTCCGTGTCATCACTCTCTTCGTCCAGTGGCAGTTTGCGCGCCCGTCTTATCGCCATTGTGATCAGGATGGTAGCCAAAAGCAATGTTGTACCAGTGACCAGTCCAGTCGCAGCGACCGGGCCGAGATAATGCGACGCGATCAGCAGGATGCCCAGTATCATTGCCAGGATCGTTGTCAGGCCAAGTGTCACTCCGATGGTGAACAGGATCAGGACCGTGCGTGTGGCCTGCAGATTTACTGAAAGCTTGGTCTTGTAATATTCCAGTTCGACCTGCGCCAGGGTACGAGCATCCTCGACAAGGTCCGTAAACTGGTCGCGCAGGGGCTTGCGATCACCGGAATCACTCATTTTGGAGTCACCGGCGATCGCCTCTGTTTCCTGCGCATCCGATGCGTTCGCTGTCTCCATCGACTGCGGAATGTCACCTGCCGGTCCTGTCTGCTCTTGCTTCAACGCGTTATCCCGTCTGGAGATGGATCAGCCTGACGGTACAGGACCTAAGTGCGATCATCCATCCCTGATTTGATCAACCGCGAGACAAGAAATCCGACCACCGCCGCAGCACCGATAGCAACGGCAGGGCTCTTGCGAACAAACTGGCGCGCATCTTCCACCATTTCATCGACATCTTTCTCGTCAATCTTTTCAGCGAAAGTGTGAACAGCATCGGCAGCCGACCGCGCATAATCGCCATATTTTTCGCCGACATTCTCGTCCAGAGTCTGGGCGCTCTCATCAATCAGCTTGCCAAGATTGCCAATTGCTCCGCCAGTCCGCTCCTTGCCCTGGTTGGCGGCGGCGCGGGCCTTGTCAATCGCCTTGCTCTTGAGATTTTCGGTATCAATGATTTTCGAATCAGAGGCCGCGGCTCGAGTGGCTCCGGCCTTGAGCGGGGCCGATGGTTTCGGTGAAGCTTTCTTGCGGGCGGTTGTTTTCCGGGCGCTGGTCGTCTTTGCAGCTGCTTTTTTCGGTGCGGTTTTTTTCGCAGCAGGCTTCTTCGTTGCAGCTTTTCTCGCTGCCGGTTTTGCGGTTGCCGGCTTTTTGTCCTGTTCAGTTGCCATGATGGTATTTCCTCTTGAAGTTTCCCTCGCCAATATGATTCAATTGATATTGCTACCCATCGAACTTCCCTTATCAGCCAAATGGGGTCTAATCATCAGAAATCAAGGGTTAAGCAGGTGGTTGCGGTTGCCACAAAGGCGATGGCGCATTAAGGGCTTGAGCTTCCATTATCCGTTATCCGGGAGCCACTTTCATGACCGCTATTCTCGATATTCTCGCCCGTCAGATTCTGGACAGCCGCGGCAATCCTACGGTGGAAGTCGATATTCTTCTGGAAGATGGCAGTTTTGGCCGTGCAGCGGTGCCTTCCGGCGCCTCGACCGGGGCCTATGAAGCGGTTGAATTGCGGGACGGCGACAAGAGCAGATATCTGGGCAAGGGCGTGACCAAGGCGGTTGGCGCGGTCAATGGAGAAATTGCGGACCTGCTGCGCGGTTTTGATGCGGAGGATCAGGAAGAACTGGATGCCGCGATGATTGCGCTCGATGGTACGGAGAACAAGGCACGTCTGGGGGCCAATGCCATCCTTGGCGTCAGTCTGGCCGCTGCCAAGGCGGCTGCGGATGCACGCGGGCTGCCGCTTTACCGCTATGTCGGCGGCGTGTCGGCCCGGGTCTTGCCGGTGCCGATGATGAACATCATCAATGGTGGGGAACATGCAGACAACCCGATCGACTTTCAGGAGTTCATGGTCATGCCGGTCGGTGCAGACAGTCTGACCGAAGCTGTGCGCTGGGGTTCCGAAATTTTCCACACCCTCAAAAAGGGATTGTCCGAAAAAGGTCTGGCAACGGCCGTTGGCGACGAGGGCGGTTTTGCGCCCAATCTGGGTTCGACGAGGGATGCGCTGGATTTCGTCATGGCCTCAATCGAAAAAGCCGGCTTCAAGGTAGGTGACGAAGTCGTGCTGGCACTGGACTGCGCGGCGACTGAATTTTTCCGCGACGGCAAATATCATATTTCGGGAGAAGGCAAGGTGCTGTCTCCGGCTGAAATGTCCGACTATCTTGCAGATTTGTGCAAGGACTATCCGATCAAGTCGATCGAGGACGGCATGTCGGAAGATGATTTTGAAGGCTGGAAACTGCTGACCGACGCGGTCGGCGATACAGTCCAGCTGGTCGGTGATGATCTGTTTGTGACAAATCCGGCCAGATTGTCCCAAGGCATTGCGGATGGGCTGGCGAACAGTCTGCTGGTCAAGGTCAACCAGATCGGCACGCTGTCCGAAACCATGGAAGCCGTCCGGATGGCGCACAATGCGTCCTATACCGCCGTCATGTCGCATCGTTCCGGCGAGACCGAAGATGCGACTATTGCCGACCTGGCCGTTGCAACCAATTGCGGGCAAATCAAGACTGGCAGTCTTGCGCGGTCTGACCGGCTTGCAAAATATAATCAGCTGATCCGCATTGAGGAAGAATTGGGCAATGTTGCGCATTATGCCGGGCGGTCGGTCTTTTCCTGAGATCAGGTTTCAGCTGTAGCGAGCAATGGCGGCGACAAAATTGTTAAAGTGCTTGCCAGAGAATCAATAATCTGATTCAAGGATGTCCATGGCAAAAAAGGAAAAAATCGGCAGTTTGATCAAGGCGGCCCTTGGGCCAGGCTTTGCGCTGCTGACGCTTCTTGCCATCGCCGGATATGCGGTTCTTGGACCCACAGGCATTCTGGCCTGGGGGGAATATCAAAGAACCCTGGATGATCGGGCTGAGTTGCTTGTGACGCTTGAGGAAGAACGCAACGCCCTGAAAAACAGGGTTGCGCTGCTTGATCCCGAGGGTGCGGATCCGGACCTGACCGGAGAGCTTATCCGCAAGGAACTGAACGTCGCACATCCGGATGAGATCATCATTCCTCTGAAGTAGGTTTCCGAAAAGACAGAACAGTCTCGTACGAGCGACTTGTGAGGGTTTTGCGTTTCTAAACGCTTGGGAAATTGATCTGAACTGTTTAAGGTACTCGCGAACATAGAACAGGAATTCGCAAGCGTGGCAAAAACTCCCCGGAAAACCTCCACCAAAGCCAGATCAACCGCCAAATCAAAGTCGACGCCTGCAGCTAAACCCGCTGCAAAAGCCCCGGCGAAACGCGCGTCCAAACCCCGTGCCAAGGCGCCGGCGAAAACTGGGGCGAAAACTGGGGCCAAACCTGCGGCGAGCCGTTTGCCGGTGTTGAAGACACCGATTTACAAGGCCAGCAAATCCGAACTGATGGACTTTTACGAGCAGATGCTGCTCATCCGCCGCTTTGAGGAAAAGGCAGGGCAGCTTTATGGCCTGGGTCTGATCGGCGGATTCTGTCACCTGTATATCGGGCAGGAAGCGGTGGTCACGGGTCTCCAGTCCGCTATCGAGCCGGGCAAGGACAGCGTCATTACGGGATACCGCGATCATGGCCACATGCTGGCTTGCGGCATTGATCCCAATATTGTGATGGCAGAACTCACCGGAAGAGCTTCGGGCATATCGAAAGGCAAGGGCGGCTCAATGCACATGTTCTCTGTCGAACATGGGTTTTACGGAGGTCACGGTATTGTCGGTGCCCAGGTTTCTCTCGGAACCGGGCTCGCCTTCGGACATAAGTACAAGGAAGATGGTGGTGTCTGTCTGGCCTATTTTGGCGATGGAGCTGCGAACCAGGGTCAGGTCTACGAGAGTTTCAACATGGCTGAGCTGTGGAAATTGCCTGTCATATTCGTGATTGAGAACAACCAGTACGCGATGGGAACCAGCGTCAACCGGTCCTCGTCGGAAGATCAGCTCTACCGGCGAGGCGAAAGTTTCCGGATACCCGGAATGCAGGTGGATGGAATGGATGTCCTCGCGGTTCGCGGGGCGGTTGAAGAAGCGCTGAAATATGTGAGGGGTGGCAAGGGACCGGTTCTGATGGAACTGAAAACCTATCGCTATCGCGGGCACAGCATGTCAGATCCCGCCAAATATCGCAGCCGTGATGAAGTGCAGGGCGTCCGGGAAAAATCCGATCCGATCGAGCGACTGAAAGCCATGCTGATGAAGCAAGGGGTCAAGGAAGAGGATCTCAAAGCGCTGGACAAGGCGGTGCGCAAAACTGTGATGGAGGCGGCGGACTTCGCCGAAGAGTCGCCGGAACCGGAACTGTCTGAGCTTTATACTGACGTGTTGGTGGAGCAGTATTGATGGCGATTTCCCTGAAAATGCCCGCTTTGTCTCCCACCATGGAAGAAGGCACGCTGGCAAAATGGCTTGTGAAAGAAGGCGATGAGGTCAGCTCCGGCGACATTCTTGCCGAGATTGAAACCGACAAGGCAACAATGGAATTTGAGGCTGTTGACGAAGGCGTGATTTCCAAAATCATTGTTCCCGAAGGAACCGACAATGTGGCGGTCGGTGCCGTGATTGCCGAGATGACCGGCGAAGACGAGGAAGACACTGCAGAATCGCCCGCGCGGGAACCGGCACCAGCAGCCGAAGAGCCACAGGTACCTGAGGAACCGGAGATTGCGGCGGCTCCCGCACCGGTATCGCGGGCCAGCGATCCTGATGTGCCGGAGGGGACGAACATGGTATCCTTGACCGTTCGCGAAGCACTGCGTGATGCGATGGCCGAAGAGATGCGGACAGATGGCGATATTTTTGTCATGGGCGAGGAGGTTGCCGAGTATCAGGGCGCTTACAAGGTAACCCAGGGGCTGCTCGACGAGTTCGGTCCAAAGCGGGTGATCGATACGCCAATCACCGAACATGGATTTGCCGGCATCGGTGCCGGCGCAGCCATGGGCGGGTTGAAGCCGATTGTGGAATTCATGACCTTCAACTTTGCGATGCAGGCTATCGACCATATCATCAACTCGGCGGCCAAGACAAATTACATGTCGGGCGGACAGATGCGCTGCCCGATCGTGTTTCGTGGCCCCAATGGCGCAGCATCAAGGGTTGCTGCCCAGCACAGCCAGAATTACGGGCCCTGGTATGCCAGTGTGCCCGGGCTGATTGTCATTTCTCCTTTTGACTCAGCTGATGCAAAGGGTCTGTTGAAAGCCGCCATTCGCAGTCCCGATCCGGTGGTGTTTCTGGAAAATGAACTGTTGTACGGACGCTCTTTCGAGCTACCTGAACTGGAAGACCATGTCCTTCCGATCGGCAAGGCCCGGATCGTGAGGGAAGGCAGCGACGTTACCATCGTGAGCTATTCGATCGGCGTCGGCCTGGCACTGGAAGCTGCAGACCAGCTTGCGGAAGACGGAATCGATGCGGAAGTTATCGATCTGCGCACTTTGCGGCCGCTGGATACTGAGACGGTATTGCAGAGCCTGGCGAAAACCAATCGCATGGTTGTGGCAGAGGAGGGGTGGCCGGTTTGCTCCATCTCAAGCGAAATTGTCAGCCTGTGCATGGAGCAGGGCTTTGATGATCTCGATGCTCCGGTCATGCGGGTTACCAATGAGGACGTCCCGCTGCCCTATGCGGCCAATCTGGAAAAGGCGGCGCTGATTGACAGCCCGCGGATCGCCGAGGCTGTCAAAAAAGTCTGCTATCGCTGAACCTGCCCGGTTCCGGGGTCAGGTCGATGTGTAGAGATCACAGGTAGCCGCGGGTTCCCCGTCAGCGACCACGCCAGGAGTCAGATTGCGGTTGTCACGGATGTTGAACACCGCTTCCTGGCGGATAACCTTGTCCTTGTAGAACAGATCGCCAAATAGCGGCTCATGTTCGTAGACGATCTCGACATACATCACTCCGGTTCCCGCAGAAGCCGTGACTTCATTTCCGGTCTCACCCATTCCGGGGAATGATGTGCCCGTCGCACCGGTATCTTCCGCACCATAGGCGGACTGATAATTTGCTTTCCCCTTGCACCGCTGCCAGTGGATCCATTGTCCGTCATCCCCGTTGCGTTCGAGGCTCGACAAGATCACCCGTCCGCGGTCGAGGATCTCGATATCGCCCGCCTGGAGACCCAGGCCGGTCAGCATCTGGTTGACATCGCTCTCGTAAACGGTTCGCGACGTGGAGTTGGCAATGGCCTGGCCCATGCGCGAGGCATTGTCAGAAAGGTTCAGCGCGGCCTGACTTACCCGCAAGCTGGTCAGCGTCAGATTGGCCGTTTCCAGACCGAACATGCCCAGACCGGTAAAGATCGGCAGGGCATAGGCGAATTCCGTCAACGCAAGCCCGGATGTATTCCGCGAAAGGCGAGACAGAATTCCGGTCTTTTTCTTCCGGCTTGAGGCGGGAAGCGGGGTGCAGATATCAGTCATGTGCAAATAACCTCAACGGAATTGGCAATCTGGTCGCCATAAGGCTGGTTCTTGAGAACAGTGGAAGACGTAATGATTTGCGTCTGAGATGCCCCGATCATTTTCCAGAACGGAAACATCCGGTCATAGCTGACACTGACATCATAGAGCACAACGTCATTGGGTCCGCCCACACCATCTTCGCCGATGTCAGCATCCCATGTATCATTGGCATTCATATCTTCGAAACATTCGCCACTGTCGTAGCTGCCGTTGCCATTTGTATCCGTGAAGCTCTCCGGCTGCTTGACGTTGTTATAGTCGAAATAGCTCCGGCGCTGGAAGGTCACCGTGGCTCCGGAATTGAGATCCTGGACATGGGCTTCCACCTCATCATCGATTAGAGTCAGCGCACTTGGACCGGTCTCCAGCGCTGCAGAGCGTGCCGCATTCTGGACGGCACCGGTGAGGGCTGAGCGCATGTATACCGAATAGCCCAGGTCGAACAGACCCATCAGCATCAGCAGAAAAGTCGGTGCAACAAATGCAAATTCGATCAGCGTCGCACCACTTTCGTCGCGGGCCAGTTTCTTTTTGCGCAGGAAGCGGATCATTGTGACAACCTCAGGTCAGAGACAGATTGGGCGATCGTCGCAAATGCCGCGTTGAGCTGGCTGGCATTGGTCGATGTGAAAGCGCTGTTCGGAGAAGCACAATTTGTCATTTCCGTGCTCAATCCGGTCGCGAAAGCGATCACCCAGACCCGAATGCCCTTGGCTTTCGTGGCTTCGCATACAGCCTCGAAACGGGCGCTGTGGTTGGCCGAAGCCTGGGTTTCATCACCTGTACCGACATATTGATCATGCCGTTCCAGACCGTAGGCGCTGTAATAGTCATCCCCGATATCGAGGATACCATCCGTCATGAAGATCAAATGACGGCTGACATAGCCGCCGTTAGACGGGGCTTCGTTCACATTGGCAGCAAAAATACCGGTCGGTGAGCTGAAACGCGCACCCCACAACATGCCAACGTCATGATAGGTACCGCCATCGGCTACCAGCGAATTTGCAAAAGTAGAAAATTCGCCACTGGTCATTACCTCAAACTGTTGAGCCTCTGCCGGACAGGCGTCCTGCGCCTTGTAACCGGAAGGATCGTTCCACTTGAAATTCTCGGACTCTGGATCTGTGAGGAAGGTCGCTAATGTTGTGCCCGGTTCCCGGAAATAGGAAACCTCGGGCCAGTAAGGACGCCAGCGTGATGCATCACTGGTTGGCGCCCCATCGATATCGAGGTCGAGCGCTCCAGTCGGATCGATGCTGTCGGTTGCACCATTATAGCTAACCGTATCAGTGTCCACTGTGTCGCGTTCCTCGATACAGCCGGCCCAGTTCACCGTACCGCCAAATTGGTCTCCCGGAACTGGAGCAGCTGGGCCAGAGTCGATCGAGGCCTTATAGGCGTCAACGGGATGGTTGATCTGCTTGTGCTCCCAGCGCAGGAAGATTGCACTCGCGTCCCAGACGTTTGATTCGATTCTGCTTTGACCGGTTGATGTTGTCGTCCTCTCGATATCCACTCGGCGGACGCAATCACGCCAGAAGGAGCTACCGACTGCATTTCCTGGGGGTGCAGAGGTGCTGCCATCCCAGCTATGATAGGAATAGGTCCTGACTTCATCAATGGTGGTAGTGATCCCATTGTTGCTCGAAGTGCTCGAACTGGACGACGGGTTGCCGGACGGATTGGCCGTCCACCAACCGGGTACCGACTGGTTCTGACTGTACTGGCCGGTACACTCGGGTCCATCGACGAAAGTCAGCGTCTCGTAGTCGACATCTGTTTCGTTTGTGACGGTTGAAACAGGAGGTCCATCTACCTCCCAAATGGCTTCACGGGATTGATAATTGTGGCTTCCACTGACCATATAGGATGCATCCGCGGCAATGATCTGCCGGCCGACATTGACCGTCCCGGTATAGGGGACCATCGCGTAGCGAATTCGGGACCCGGTCCCGGCCGCTGCGGTATCAACGATACTGTAAAAACTGTTCATGGCGGTGCGCAAAGCAGCGATACGCGTAGTGGTTCCGCCGGCCCCATCGTCGATATTGTTATTCATGGACCCGGTGGAATCGAGGACCATCGTAACATCCGTATTGGCGATTTCCAGGATCGCTGTGCAATCGACGGCGACGTCAATATCGTCATTGCCGAATATTTTCATCACGATCGTAGGCAGTGCCACCGAAGCGGACGCAGAAACCTGACTGGTCCCGGTCGGGCTGACCGGCGTAAAAGTCCGACTGGTCGAATCCAGATATCCCGTTGGGAAGTTCGCGTTGAAAAATTTCTCCGTCTGCGATTTGGCATTGGCGTCATAGGCCCCGTCACCCATCGCTTTTCGCCCGGCCAGAACGCCAGCATCACAAGCCTGCTGCAAGCGGGTCTTCACCATATAAGCCCGGCTGAGGTCCACACCGCTACCGATGATTCCCGCGAGCGGGACAAGTCCCGCAGCGACCATGGCCAGCGTGTTACCCCGCGTGTTTGTGCGAAGCCTGCTGAAGAAAGTCTTCCGAGATTTCAGCCGTTTATTGTCAGTCATATGCCCATGGCCCCTGATGTAGCGCACGCAATACTCACGCGGTTAGAATTCATTTCAGCGTGTCAGATAGGCGATTGAGGGTTAGCAGCTGACCAATGGACTTGGTTAAAGCGATCTTTACCTTGATTTTGGTACGAAAACTGGCGACGGCGAAGGCATGAATCCGGTCCATACCGAAATTGACCCCATGCGCCGTCTTGTTCTGGCTTATGCCCGAGCTGCTGATCGCGACCGTTACAAATTGGCATTCGCACTGGATGCCAGACTCGGTGAAATAATCCGTACAACTTCTGAAATATTGATTGGCCAGATGCGGTTAACATGGTGGCGGGATATTTTAACCAAAGATCCGTCAGACCGGCCAGCTGGCGAACCTCTGCTGGAGCTGCTCGCGCCCCTACAGGCTGAAGGGCAAGATCCCGGCGCGTTGATCAAGATGATCGAAGGCTGGGAGATGCTGCTCGATGACTTCCCCTGGGAAGATCGCCAGTTCGCCAATCACGCAGAATTGCGGGGGGAGGGGCTGTTCCAGTTCGCGATGGGCGGGCAAAAAACGTTGGATGAACAACAGAAAAACGCATCCCGCAGCTGGGCGCTCTGGGATTTTGCAAGGCATTGCTCGGACCGGACAACGCGGGAAGAAGCCTTTGTCAAATGCTGCGCTTTACACAGCAATTGGCAAAACGTTCGGTTTGACAGAAGCGGCCGTCCACTTTCAATTCTCTGTCAAATTGTGGCGCGCGATGTCAAAAAAGGCGAATTGAGTGCGAATATTTATACGCCAGCCGTGGCAGGGAACATTGTCTGGCACGGACTGACTGGTCGGTAAACCCTGGTTCAAAAGGAGCAGTAGCGCGGTGAGAGGCGCGATATCCGGAGCAACCGCAATTCTGCTTGCTGCGGTTGCTGGTGCGCTGATGTGGTTTGGTGTCCAGAGTCAGGAAACCGACATTCCCGAAGCGCCTCCACCGCCCGAACCGGAGCTGCCCGAATTGCCGCAAGCTGGCGAGGAGGCACCATTGGAGGGCGAGCCGCCGCCGGAACCGCCCAAAGCCTACAAAGCCTCTCGTGAAGAGCTGCGATTTAACCGCTATGATCGCAATCGCGATGAAATAATCACGCGCCTGGAAATGATGAGCAGCCGGACCAAGGGTTTCAAGGCTCTCGACAAGGATGGTAACAATCTTCTGACATTCGAGGAATGGGCTGCCGCCACATCCGACCGTTTTGCCGGCGCCGACAAAGACGGAGACGAGCAGCTTACGCGGGTGGAATTTCGCACGACCCGGCCAAAACGGTCCCCCAAAACACGCTGTCGTTGTTAGGCGGGTTCCACCTGCGGCGCATATTCTTCCTGCCATCGGGCAAAGTCTTCCCGGGCACGGCGGGTATAGGCTTCCTTGCGAAATTTCTTTTTGACGCGGACTTCCATGGGTGGAAACAGTCCGAAGTTGACGTTCATTGGCTGATAGTCCGTGGCGTCCGCTCCACCCGTAATGTGGGACAGCAGCGCCCCGAAAGCCGTTGTTTGCGGCAAATCAGGGAAGGCTTCTCCCTTCACCTCCGCGGCAACCATCCGACCCACCATCAGGCCGACTGCCGCGCTTTCGACATATCCTTCGCAACCGGTAATCTGACCGGCGAACCGGATATGCGGCGCTTTTTTTAGACGCAGCTCACGGTCGAGCAATTTGGGCGCATTGATGAAGGTATTGCGGTGCAAACCGCCCATCCTTGCAAATTCGGCCTTTTCAAGACCCGGAATCGAACGGAGAAGTTCGGATTGCGCTCCATATTTAAGCTTTGTCTGAAATCCGACCATGTTCCAGAGCGTGCCAAGCGCATTATCCTGGCGCAGCTGGACCACGGCATAGGCACTTTCCCCGGTATGAGCGTTGGTCAGGCCCACCGGTTTCATCGGACCGAAACGCAAGGTCTCGGGACCGCGTGACGCCATGACTTCAATCGGCATGCAGCCCTCGAAATAGGGGGTATCCTTCTCCCATTGCTTGAATTCAGTCTTTTCGCCCTCCAGCAAGCCCTGAATAAACGCTTCATATTGC
>JBCBZY010000040.1:0-12952 GCA_039815115.1 Pseudomonadota bacterium
ATCGATCCGTCCGTGGGCATGTCTTGCGGGATCATCGCGCCGTAAGCCGCCCACGCATCTTTCAGACTGGAATGGTCAGCGCAATTCAAGGTGATCTTTTGCGTCAGCCGGACGACTTTGCCTTGCTCTGTTATGGCGATGGCAAAGCGCGCATATGTTCCTCCGATATCAGCAACAACAATCTCGTGCGACAATACCTCCCCCTATTCCCCGACTGACTGCTTCATTTCCGCTCTGTCGAGATTAGTCCTGATGATCACATCAAGCCATCCAAAAATCCTATCCATGCGCGCCGAAATGGTTGGCAATGGCCGTGGAAATGCGCAGCATCAGCCCATAGGCATCTTCAATCACGTCGATATAATCTGACCGGATTCTTGCATATTCCGGCGCGCTGCTGCGCGCGGATTGGGCTGGCTCATCCATGTTGAAATCGCCGATTTCCGGAGCTTCAACCGGATAAGCATCGCGCAGCAAGGATACCGCATCGGGAATGCGCAAGGCGAAAACCATGTCTAGAATGTCATCACGGCTGATATCATTGCGGCGCGAGAAAGGCGGAATCTGAACAGCTTTCAGGAAAATATGCTGCATCAAGGCCAGCCTTAGTGCGTGCAGGACACCCAAAGTACGTCGGCGCTCCTCATCTGCTTCCGGGAGCGACTTTGCGGGCAGCAGGTCCAGCAATCGGCGCAGCATCAGTCCGTCTATGCGGAGCTGTGTCGCCAGCTGCCGAAAGGATTGGGCCCGGTTGTCCACTGCCAGTCGTTCGGCGAGATCCAGACAGGCCGCCTCCACTTCGGGCTCCGCTCCGCGATACGGCCGGGTTGCCCAGAATGCGCCGTTAAACAATTCGCCATAGGCACCCAGTGTCTTGATGCTGGCCCGCTGGTTGGAAAAGGCCACCAGTCGCATCAGACCGGTAGCTCGGTCCGAACGGGTGAACAGGTCCGCAAAACGTTCCCGATCTTCGTTCACGGCTTCGCCAATCCCGGCGATGACGTTGACCGGATATCCGAGCTGCTGCAGCACGGCATTGTGCGGAATAGCGCGAATGCGGCGCAGGCTGAGGTCTCGCTCGGTTGCGATATCCGACTGTCGCCGGGATTTCCGCGATCCGGTTTCGTTAAGCAGCGAGAGACCAAAGGCCATCAGAGCCCGGTTGTAGCTCTTGTCCTGGAAATATCGCGCCTGGGTGCGTCGGACATCGCGATAGAAATCCAGCGACACGTCCGTTTCGGAATAAAAGGGATCCGCATTTTGGCCGTCGGACTCCTTTGCAATCTGTGCTTCCATGATCCGTGTCAGAAGAGCCAATGCGGTGTTGGGATTGCCAAAATAGACATAGCCGTCACCACCTTGAAAACTTGCTTCCTGCACAAGATCGAGCTTGCGCCGGGCAAATTGCGCGCGCGCCCAGTTGCTCATCGGATGGGTCAGCCGCTCGCCGATTCCACCGGGATGTGCGCCGCGCCCCATGGATTCGCCGTGCGTGTTGAAGATCAGGCCTTTGACATCGGAAAGCCCATGCTTGTCCATGGACTGGGCCATGCGTCCCTGCAGCCGCTCAATCGCCAGCGCAGCCGGAATCTGGCCCAGAAAACGTCCCGCATCCGAGAACCCGGTCTGAATCGCAACAATACCGCGAACCTGAACATATTCCTGATAGGCCGGCTCCGCGAACAGCGCATCGAGGAACCGCCCGCCGTGCTCCAGTGCAGACTCTGTTTCAAACAGCGGTGAAATGTCGATGCGATCTTCGATGCCGAACAGTTTTGCGAAGTAGAGCGCGCAGAGCACGGTTGATGGTTGCTCACATTCGGCAATCAGCAACCGGACCGGATTGTCGTTGTCGATATGCTTGATGATTTGCGCGATGGCGAGAAACTGCCGGACTGCCGTCGTATTTTCGATGGCGAGATTTGCAAAATTGACATCTACCGCTTTCGTACTGGCAATCAACCTGCGCAAACTGGCCATCGCACTGCGACTTTCCACCGCCAGCGATTCCTTGCTGCCCAGATGGCGGCGAATGGCATTGTGCAATTGAGAAGAGTTGATCCGAAAGTGGACTGTTCCGGTACCTAGCCCCTGGTTTTTCATTGCCGAAACCATAGGGATCAAGGCGGCAGCGGTCTTGTCATCTGTATTTGCAACCACCTTGTCCAGCTTGCTGATCAGCGGTTTGATGGACAGCAGCTTTGCGCCCGACCGCGCGGTTAGCGCATTAGCGGCATCGGAAAGCGCTTCGGTCGAACCAAGATCCCCGGAAAAATTTTCCAGCATCTGCTGACAATGCGCTTCGGCCTGTTCGAGTTTACGGCAAACGGCGCCAATGGCTTCGTCGCTTTTTGCCAGCGGGGCGAGACCGGCTGCATAACGCTTTATTTGGTTCAGCTTTTCCGCCAGCCGAAATTTGATGGATGTGGACCAGGCTATATCTGTTCGGCCATCCATGTCATATCCGACCCACGTACCGAAATTGAATGGCGCAGGCCGAAATTTGTGCCAATCCTCGGGAAAAGACTTGCGAGCCACATCGACCAGCAACCCGGCCATCTGGACCTGAGCGTCGGACGCGGCATTAATCGCATCCACCGCTGCCTGATGCTCGTCCTCAATGGTCGGTGCACTATTGGGTTTCAAAGCCGACGCCGAAACCTTTCTTTTCGGATCCGCAGTCAGGGCGGCAAGATCGGCATAGCCCTTTGGGTTGAGCAGGAAGGTTGGATGGGCGGTGAACACACAACAAAGCAGCGGTCTGGACCAGCGATTGGCAAAGGCACGAAAACCCCCGTCCGCGCTATTGCGTGCCAGAGTGCGGATCTTTTTCCTGTTCGATGCCGGGTCAACGGGACCGATCAATCCGTTGAGATGCCTGGCACGCCGGCGGAAAGCATCGCGTTCCAGATTACGGATCGTGGCTTCAAATCCAGGGAGATCCAGTGCATCCCCTTCAAGCTCCCGCGACAATTCGAAACCCAGCTGGAAGACCGGGTTCGACATCGGGCTCTGGCCTGTATGGGCATAGAGGGATTTGAGCCGGTCAGTAAGGCCGGGGATGGGCTGTGTCTTTTTCACTTTTCGTTTGTTTGCCACTGTTACGGGTATTCCCCCCAAGTTCTCGTTCTATGCATTTCTCGAACAGTTCCTGTTCGCGGGACGGATTGTCGTTGGCGACAAGATGATATGGGATTTCATGGCGCGAGGCCATTCCGCCGAAAGTCATGCTGAAGCTTGTCAATAACACGAGACGTTTACCTTTGCACGCGCCCCGAACCATCGCCGCTCATCAGTTTTTCGACCTCAGCAACGCTCACTCTGTTGAAGTCGCCCAATATGGAATGCTTGAGACAACTACCGGCCACAGCGAATTCCAGTGATTGCTGACGATCTTCATAGGCATTCAGGCCATAGATGAGCGCGGAAGCGAAGCTGTCCCCTCCGCCAACGCGGTCGACGATATCGGTTATCTCATAACGTCGGGAAAGTTTGAAATCGCTGCCGCGTTCCCGCAGGCAGGCCGACCAGCCGTTGCGATCGGCACTCATGCTCTCACGCAAGGTGATCGCGATCGTCGTCATGTCGGGATAGAGTTCGAGCACCTTCTCCGACAATGCCTCATATTTCTTCGTGTCGAGTTCCCCTGCCTCGACATCAACGTCCACACTGATGCCAAGCGACTTCTGGCAGTCTTCTTCATTGGCGATGCCGACATCGACATGCTGGACCAGCTCAGTCATGACCTCTGGCGCCGTCTTGCCATATTTCCACAGCTTGCCGCGATAGTTGAAGTCACAGGAAACGGTGACGCCCGCCGCTTTGGCGGCCTTCACACATTCGATGCTGAGATCGGCCGAGTCCTGCGTCAACGCTGGTGTAATGCCGGTGATGTGGAGCCATTTGGCGCCATCAAAAATTGCCGCCCAGTCAAAATCACCGGGTTTGCATTCGCTGATTGCGCTATGCGCCCGGTCGTAAATCACCTTGGACGGGCGCTGATTGGCTCCGGTCTCGAGAAAATAGATGCCCACCCGGTCTCCGGAACGGCGGACATGAGACGTGTCGACGCCGAAACGTCGCAATTCTCCAATGGCGGATTCGCCCACATCATTATCCGGCAAAGCGGACACGAAGCCCGAGTTGAGGCCATAATTGCTGAGCGCCACGGCGACGTTCGCCTCTCCCCCTCCAAATGTCGCTTCAAAACCAGGTGACTGAAAAAACCGCTCATTGCCAGCAGTTTTCAGCCGCAGCATGATTTCACCAAAAGAGAGGAATTCCGCCATTTCTAATTCTCCGAAGGGCGCGCCTGTTGGCCAATGGCAACCGCTTCCTGCGCCAGTTGTGTTATTGCTTCAAAATTTCCTGCAGCGATCTCGGACGACGGGGTAAGCCAGCTGCCCCCGCAGGCAATGACTGAAGGCAGAGCCAGGAACTCGGCCAGATTTGCTTCCGAAACCCCGCCCGTCGGCATGAACCGCATTTCGCGGAATACGGACGACAGAGCCTTCAGCATCGGTACGCCGCCAGCCAGTGACGCCGGGAAAAACTTGACCGTCCGCAAACCCAGGGCATAGGCGCGCTGGACTTCGCCTGCGGTCATCGTGCCGGCATAAAGCGGGACCGATTTGGCAAGGCAATATTCGGCGACTTCATCCACCAGTCCAGGACAAACGACAAATTGCGCCCCGCGGGAAATCACTTCTTCTGCCTGTGCTACAGTAAGGACCGTGCCAGCGCCGACTATGCAACCGGACGTCCCCTTGACGATGGCCTCCATGCAATCGACCGCTTCGTCGGTACGCAGCACGACTTCGATGACATTGAGCCCGCCCGCATCAAGCGCCTGCGCGGTTTCGACCGCTACACCCGTGTCGCTGGCTCCGATGAGCGGAACAACTGGTGCCGATGCCAGACGGGCTTCAAGATCCTGCGTGATGTCCATGGTGCCTATTTTTCCTCCTTGTTCTCAGGAGAAAAACAATCCCCCGTTGATGTCGATATTCGTTCCGGTAATGAACGAAGCTTCATCAGATGCCAAATAGGCAGTCGCGTCTGCCGTCTCCTCGGCAAGGCCCTGGCGGCGCAGAGGAGTGGAGTTCGCGACATTCTCGCGCACGGCATCCGCTGTGAACGTGTCATGGAAGGATGTCGCAATCATGCCCGGGCACAGAGAATTACAGCGAATACCCTTTGGTCCCAGATCTTTCGCCATCGATCGCGTGAAGGTCATGACCGCACCCTTGGACGTGGCATAGGCCGCGGCGCCAGGTCCGCCACCATCGCGACCGGCCAGCGATGCAAAATTCACGATCGACCCGCCCTCTTTCATATGCGGTGCCACCGCTTTGGTTGCGAGGAATGTGGAGGTCACATTGAGGCGCATGACATGTTCGAAAAACTCCATGTCCATCTCATCAAGACCTTTCCGCTCAACCAGGCCACCAGTGACGTTGACCAGAATATCAATGGTATCACCAAAGGCAGCCTGCGCCGCCGCGACCATTCCGTCGACATCTTCCGGCTTCATCATGTCGCCTTTGTACGAAATCGCTGTACCACCAGCAGCTTCGATCTCCGCCAGCGTATCATTCGCAGCCGCCTCATTATTGCAGTAATTCACCACAACCCTGGCGCCTTCGGCGGCCAGTTTCACCGAGACAGCCCGGCCAATGTCCCGGCTACCGCCGGTCACAATTGCTACCTTGTCTTTCAATCTAGTCATGTTTTCCCCTGTCTGTGGATGTGATAAAAATTCTATGCGGTTGCGGTTTCAGTTTTTGGCTGTAACGGCTTTATGCTCGGGCAGAGCACGAAGATTGATACAACCGTAAGAATTGCCAGACCTGCTCCAACGGCAAAGGCGGGCGCGTAATTCCCGTCAGCCGTGATTATCGGGATCAGGAAATTGAGCAGAACCACAGCCAGCTTGGCTGCCGTACCGGCATATCCGGCAAGCGTGCCTACGGACTTTCCGCTGTAAAAATCACTCGGCAATGTCTGGATATTGCCAACCGCCGTCTGGAAACCGAACAGGATGACGGCCATCAAAAGGACCGCCACCAACGGTGTCGCCGCTACAGTGGTCGCCAGCAGCGAAACCAGCATGATCAGGCCACCCAGAGCGATTACCGATTTACGCGTCTTGTTGACGGTCCAGCCGGACTTGATGCGATTTTGCGCAAGCAGTCCGCCGAACCATGCGCCGAACATTGCGCCAATATACGGTACAGCGGCATAAGTAGCGATCTCTTCGACACCGAACCCGTATGTCTCATAAAGATAGAGAGGCAGCCAGCCGACAAACAGCCACCAGATCGGATCGAGAAAGAAGGACGCCATGATCACGCCCCAGCTTTCCTTGCGCGTCAAAATCTCGCCAGTGCCTGGCGCATATTCCGCGACAACACCTGCTTCTTCATTCCGTTGACCGGTCAGAATGAACTGCCGTTCTTCCTCGGTAATCCAGGGATGTGCCTCGGGCCCGCTCTTGTAAACGATCAGCCACGGCACCAGCCACAGCAGTCCAAGCGCACCAATAGCAATGAATGTGGCCTGCCAGGATCCGAGAAACACGAAGAGAAGCCCGACTATCGGCGCCGAGACAATACCGCCAATAGCAGCACCAGAATTGAATATCCCCTGCGCCAGCGCGCGCTCATTGATCGGGAACCATTCGGCATTGGCCTTCGTTGCGCCGGGCCAGTTACCGGCTTCCGATACCCCGAGAAGGCCGCGAAACACCGCAAAACTCATCAGGTTTGTCGCGAAAGCATGGAGAATTGTTGCAATCGACCATGCCGCAATGGCCAGCACGAAGCCCAGCCGCACACCGATCCAGTCGAAAATCTTGCCGAACAGCGTTTGCCCGAAAGCATAGGCAAAGGTGAAGACATTGATGATGATCGCATATTCGACCTTGGTCAGACCCAGTTCTTCTGAAATTTCGGGCCACAGAACCGCAAGCGCACCACGATCAATATAGTTGATAATCGTCGCAAGCGCGACGAGCCCGACGATCCAGAAGCGCAGTTTACCCTTTGGCATTATATCCTCCCCCTTCGAGAAAATCTTCTCGGACGGGATTGAACATGTCGAGCAGCGAGCCTGCTTCTATGCATGTGATCCCGTGATCCGTATTCGGCGTGATCGTGACACTATCGCCCGCGATCAATTCCTTTTCCTTGCCGCCCATCATGGCCCGAAAACGGCCAGATTCAATGTACGTGATCTGGCTGTGCGGATGCTGATGAACAGTGCCTGCAACGCCGGCATCAAACCAGAGACGGCACAGCATCAAATCCGGGCCAAAGCTCAATATCTGTCGCTTGATGCCCGGCTCCAGAATTTCGACCTTCGCTTCTTCTGCCAGCACAAATGTATCGCTGTGAGGCGCCTGTATGACGATGCCGGTCATTTGGTGACTCCCTTCAGCCTGACGTGAGCGGCGAAGCCCCTCCAGCTGACATTCTCTCCGTTGATCGCCGCGATATGTTCTTTGGACGGGTCCCGATCATAGGAAATGGCGAGTACGGATTTTGCGCCCGCCAGAGTTTCGATCAGGAGCAAGTCCGCTTCTCCTGCACGCATATGCTGGATATTCCTGATCTGGCTATCGCTGGCGGTGGTGCGCTCCGCAGCCCCGTCATAACGCCCATGCGTCTCGAGAATGCCTGCAAATACCGTGTCTTTGGCATTTGCCAAGCGCTGAACAAGCATCTGTTCGCGGCGCAAATTGAAATCCGGATCATTGGCCCCGCTTTCGGCGAGGATGGTTTTGCTTCCGACCTGAGGCACCCAGCGCGCGGTGTAGAAGCGGTCGTCCTTTATCCAGGTGACAAAGGCGTTATCGGCACTTGAAGGCGCACCGGACCCATCAACCCAGATATGCTGATAGCCATTGCCCTCCCCAAGCACCGGCCGGCCTGCGACGTTGGACTGAACATCGAAACCGACCCGCATGATATGGCCATGATAGTGGAGCGGCAGATCATATTGATGAGCATCACTCCCCTCGACGCGCATCACATCTGCAACGAGAGGCTGGCCCAGTCCTTCGATATCAAGCAATGCCAGCGTCCGGGTGAATTCGACATCGGGATAGGCGCCGGTCATTTTCGCGCTACTGATCTGGCCTCCCGGTTTGCCGGAGAAATACAGCTGTTGGGGCGCGAGTTTATCCGCCGCTTTACGGTCTCCATTGAAATGGCTTTTCTCGTCAACCACGAGACTGTTGTGGGCGACGCTCTGCTTGGCCCAACTTTCATTTTCGGGCAGATAGCGCCCGCCCTGCTTGGCCTCGATGTTCAGAAAACGCGCCGCGCCATAGTCGCTGACAATCTCGTAGCCATTGTCGTAATATTGCCAGCTGAGTTTATCGAAATGACCATGCCCCATGCCTTGCGAACTGTTTTTGGCAACCAGCGCCGATCCGGTCCAGCCATCCCCGTCGCGCATGATCGCGACCGCGCCCTGCTTGCCCTCGGGACCGTCAGACAGGAGCAACGAGCGAAACGGGTAAGCATCGGCCTTCCCTGCCGCCAAATCACGAGCGACAAGCATGCCGTCATCGGTCAGCACGGTCCTGCCCTGCCATTTGGCAATCGACAGAAGCCCCGGATCACGCGTCTTGCTATAGGCCACGGCAACCCCGTGATAGAGTTCGTCCGTCTGCAGGCTCTTGTCCCGGATCGCATCGTTAAACGGGAAAAAACGGCCAGCATAGGTCAGCTGGATCGTTGTCTGGAGGGCCTTGAGCAAAATGCCGTCGCGATGTTCGAATATCTTGCGCGATGGATCGTTTTTCTCAATCGCTCCGGCGAAAACGATAAAGGGTTTCAGCGCAAACCGCTGATAATAGGGGCCTTCGGTATAGTACCCATCGGGCGAAAAGAGCAGCTCGCTCTGACGCAAAAAACCGGCCTCTCCGGATTTGTCCAGCCCCAGCAAGGCAATGTCGACAAGTTCCTTGTCCCCCAGCACAAAACCAGTCATCCCGACGCCGGCTGTTGCCCATGTCGCGTGATTATGAATCTTGCTGAACGTAACGGCGGACCCGGTCGACAGAAATTCTGCGGCTTTTCGAAACAGATTGTCGTCAATATTCTTGCGATCCGCTTCGGAAAGGCTCGATCGGATTGCTTCATATCCCTGGATGCTGTCCACCATCCACATGGCATCATTCAGCACCTGCCAGAACAGCCGGCCCGAACTCTGGCTGTTCTTGCGTGCCGGATGCTCCCCCAAAGTCGGGTAGAGCTTGGCATAAGCAAGCAACACATCCCGGACATAGTCGGCATATTTCTGTTCGCCGGTGAGCTTGTAAAGCTGGCCACCCTGGTAAATGGCCTTGAAATTCTGCTTGTGCTGCTCGTGCGTATAGCCCCCGCCCGGATCTTTGGGAAACGGCACAACCACACCGGCCTTCATCATCCGGTCCACGAACGATCGCGCGCGGTCCATTTCACTGGCGAACAGCGGTGCAAGTTCCTGCGCCGTCGTGGCGGACTCGGTCTGGGAGTGTTCGACCGGTCCGGCCACGGCGGCGGAAGCCACAGCTCCCCATAAAGCCGCAGACAGGATTGGGCCCGTCATGGCTTTGCTGCGCCTTCAAATTGATTGCCCGACAGAATGGCACGATGGGCACCGTCAAAGTTCAGTTCTTCAAGGATTGGTTCAGGCATGTTCGCGGCTTTGTTCCCCGAGATCCGCGTCTGCGGTCGTCCGACCGTGTGCACGATTTTGATCGGTGCCGCGTCGAGAAAGTTATTGCCACTGATATCGGCATGCTGGACCCCGTGCAGGACCATGGATGCGCCCGAAATATTGTTCTTGCTCAGACCCACATTCAGGAAATTGGATCCGGTCAGCGAGAAGTGCGGGCCAAAGGTACTTTCGTCCCTCCCGCCACGATAGACGTGGAAAATCTCGCCGCCAATATCCTGGAAATTGGATCCCGAGACTTCGATATATTCCGCATTATACTGACCATAATCTTCCGTCTCTGCCGCCGCCTGCAGGATCGAACCGGAAATATTGCTGAAATTGCTGTTCTTGATGCTCACACGATCAGCAAATGAGCTTTTGCCGAGGCTGATCACATGGAAGGAGCGGTTCACGTCCAGATTCGTCACATTGACACCATCCAGATCAATCAGGAAATTGGACTGGATCGGAAAAATTGTTGTACGGATAACAGCATTCCCCACGGAATCCGGCGCCGCCCCGCCATCAATGGTGAGATTGGTCAGACGCAAGCTTCCGCCCTGCCTGATTTCAATCAAAGATGGCCGCGCGAAACTGAGTATGGCAACCCCGTCCTTTGGCCCTTCGATCGAAATGACCTTGTCCAGGGGCAGGACCTTGTTCACCAGATATTCGCCCGCTTCCAGCACGAGACGATCACCATCGGATGCCGCCGCAAATGCCTCGGTCAGCTTATCTTCACCGGGAGCGACCGGAATGATCTTTCCGGTTCCGAAACGCTCGCCAGCCGGTGGCTTGGCATACCATTTAACGCCCGTCAGATCGCGCGTGACCGGCTTCAGATCGCGAGAAGCGCCCACCGCCGGGCCTTCCGGGTACAGCAGGCCATTATCGGCGCGAACGAGTAACACATCCGCGTCCGATATTCCCTCGACCGGTTTTTCCGTTGTGCCCTGGCTCAGCAAATTGTCAGCGAATACAATACCGCTGATGTCATCCTGTATCTTGATGAAACTGCCCGACCCTGTGCCTGCCAGTAGATTGTTCCGGAACCGGCTGTCGATCGGCGCGGCAGATCGCTCTGTATCTGCTCCCGCGTTGAAGGTGATGCGGCTGCTGTCGACCACAGTGTTATTCTCAATGGTGGCGTTGCTCACCTCGACATAGCGGTTGACCGGCGAATTGGGCACGCCGTTCATGACCGTCAGCGCACTGGCAAATCCTGTACCGCGCAGACCTTCCATGTAATTGTTGCGGATGGTCTGGTCGCGATTGATCACGCGGATTCCGCCCGTATGATCCTTGCCGTTACCGAAGAAGACATTGTTCTCGACCAGATTGCCGTCTCCGTGGCGCAGCGTCAGAGTTCCGCTTGATTCATAGAAAACATTGCCGCGGAAAATATTCTGTCCGGCCTTTGAGGAGATAATCTCCACTTCGCCATCGCAGCGGTCGAAATAGTTATTCTCGACCGTGGTGTGCGAATTGAACATCGAATATTTGCTGGTGCCGATCCGCAGGGTTTCCCCGCCATTGGAGCCCAGAACCGGGCGGGGTCCAAAGTAATTGTGATCGATGCGGTGATAATTGTCCTGACTCTCGGTGGAGTCCAGCCGCACGGCAAAGGTCACGCCCTTGTTGGTCTTCCCGACGAGATGGTTGTGATCAAAGCGGTTATGCTTCCCGTACATTCCCACCCAATAGTCGCTCTCGTAGCGGTCGGGTTTGCTGAAATGATCGATCACCACATTGGTAACCCGGCTGTGATGCGCCAGATCCTGTTTCGACCGGCGAAAGGAAATCACCTCGCCGGTCGGACTATAACCGTTCTTGAAGACAAGGCCGGCAACAATCATGTATCGTCCGCCGATGCGGAGGTTGGACTGACCGGTCAGAATCACCTTGCCGACATTTTGCGGGCGAAGCGTGATGGGTTTCTTCTCAGTCCCCTGCCCCGAAAACTTGATCTCGAAATCTTGCCAGACTCCATTGGCAAGAACGATGGTGTCGCCAGCGACCAGTTTCTTCTCGGCCGCAAAATAGGCTTTCTGATCTTTGACAAGATAGACTTCCGCCGAAACTGGCATTGCCACCAGCGTGCATGCTATCGAATAAAGGCCGAGCCTGAACACCATCCCCAAAACATCCTTTTGTTCTATAAGTACCGGGTATCAAGCCATATTCAAATTGTCAACCAATTCATATTACCAAATTACCATACCAATTACCCGCTCATAGGCAGATCTAGCGAAATCAAATCGGCGCGGCAGGTTCAACCCCCCACCGCGCCAATCCAATGCTCGAAACAGCAAATCCCAAACTGTCGACTTGTCGTTTCAAACAAATCCGGATCCCTTTTGATCCCCCCCCCCCTGTTGCCAGAAGCAAAAAGGCAAAACGGACGGACCGGATTTTCGGCAGCGCGACCCGAACTAGAAGCTCATCGTTGCACCAAATGTGATCCGGCGATCCGGCAATCCCTGGAAGCAGAGTAGCGCGCTTTCATTCACGCAGCGCTGTGTAATCTTGGACTTGGTCAGGTTGACGCCTTCCACACCGACATTCAGATAATCCGTGATGTCGTACGTGATGCTGCCGTTGAGCTGCCCCCTGGCCTCCGTAACTGTCGGAAAGCCGAGCGTACTGTTCAGTGAGGCTCCACCCGCCGTATCCAGGGTACGGAACGAGTCTCGCCACGTGTAGCGTGCTCGCGCGGACAGCCCGTATTTCTCGTAATAGAGCGTAACGTTGTAGGCGTGCTTCGAGAAGTCCAGAAGGCCCTGAACAGCTTCCACCGGCACCGCAATATTGGGATTTATTGCCTGGAAAATGTCTTCCCCGCGACCCGAGTTGGTCTGGGTCGCCTGACCACCGCTGAAGTCCTGGTAGGTGTAATTGGCGATGATGCCGAAACCTGAGGCAAATCCCAACGTGTCCTCAAATTGCGAAAGATCATATTGGAAGGCCACCTCAATACCTGTTTGGGTTGTATTCGCAGCGTCATTGATGATCGTCTCGACCGGAACACACAAACCGTTCCCGTTAACAGGGGACAAGACGTTGCGATCAGGAACGGGGTTAAAAATACCGCCGCCCGGGCAAGCTGGATCGATTGAACGGAAACCGTTCGCGTCCTCCGGCGCATCTTCCACTTGCGTCACGAACAAATTTGTCCGCTTCTTGTGGAAAAATCCAACGGAGGAACCTTTCATTGCTTAGGTGGTTTCGGTTCTTTTCAACAGCA
>JBCBZY010000090.1:0-9261 GCA_039815115.1 Pseudomonadota bacterium
AAGCCGGATGACAGCAATGTCGCGGTCGCCTGCTCCAGTATCAGGCCCACAGCACCACCGCTGGCAATGGCGGTCGCCGCCTCCCGCATGCTGTCGGGCAAGGCAACCGCCTGCGCACGCTGTTCGGAATCCAGATAGGCATTTCGGGAGGACAGGGCGAGACCGTCCGGATCGCGGACCGTCGGGACCCCGACAATATCGTGAACAAAGTCGAGATCTCGCGCCATGCGGCGGATAACCGCCAGTTGCTGAAAGTCTTTCTCACCGAAAAAGGCCGCATCCGGGCGAACCTGGTTGAACAATTTGGCGACAACCGTTGCAACCCCGTCGAAATGGCCGGGCCGGGAACCGCCACATAATCCGGTGCTCACGCCGCTGACACTGACATTGGTGGCATAGCCCTCGGGATAGACCTGATCGACCGCGGGAGCCCACAGGATTGCCACCCCGGCTTCTTCCAGGAGCGCTGCATCGACGGCCTCCTGCCGCGGATAAGCATCAAGATCTTCGCCTTCGCCAAATTGAGTCGGATTGACGAAGATTGACGCTATGACGGCATCGCATTGCCGGGCGGCGGCCTCGACCAGCGTCATGTGCCCCGCATGCAGAGCCCCCATGGTTGGCACCAGACCGATACGCTGCCCCTGTTTCCTGAGGTCATCCAAAGCGTCCCGCAACGGGGCAAGCTGCCTAATGATTTGCATGAAACCCTCAATTGTCCTAGATTTTACGTTAACCACCTTGCGAACTATGCGGGGATGGTTCACCCACCGCAAGAGCATTTCCTGCGTGGGGAACGAGTGACGTCACCAGTGGCGGTGCGCGTCCGAAGGGGGACAGATCAGACAAGTGAGCAACACCGGAACACATCATATCGTTTTTGCGAACGAGAAAGGCGGGACCGGTAAGTCCACCACCGCCGTGCATGTGGCCGTGGCGCTTGCCTATCAGGGCCACAAGGTTGCGATTATCGACCTCGATCCGCGGCAGCGGACCTCCTATCGCTATCTGGAAAACCGGGCGGCGACGATGAAGCGGCTCAACATAGACATTCCGCAACCCTATTTTGAAGTGTTCGAACATGATTCTCTCGCCCGGCTCGAGCAGCTGACTGAGCGCATGGCGCATGGCGTGGATTATCTGCTCTATGACACGCCGGGGCGGGATGACAAATTTGCCCGCTTTGTTGCGACCCGCGCCAATAGCCTGGTCACGCCGATCAATGACAGTTTCGTGGATTTCGATCTGATCGGACAAGTTGATCCCGAAACCTACAAGGTCCGCAAGCTGAGTTTCTATGCCGAGCTTATCTGGGAAGCGCGCAAGGCACGGGCGAAGGCCGACGGGACGACTATCGACTGGGTTGTTCTGCGCAATCGCACCCAATATGTCGAAGCGCATAATATGAAACGGATTATTTCGGCGCTTTCCGAACTGTCACAAAGGGTCGGTTTCCGGATCATTCCCGGGCTTAGCGAGCGCGTCATTTACCGCGAGCTGTTTCCGGCCGGACTGACGATGCTCGACAAGGAGCATCTTGGCCGCCTCGCCACCAGCCATATCGCAGCGCGGCAGGAACTCAGGGAGCTCATCAAGCATCTCGCCCTGCCCCAGCCGCAAGCGGACCGGCCCAGCTTTGGCAAGCCGCAACTGGTTGCCTGATCCATGACGGCCATGCTGATCATCACCGCCGTCATAATCGGTGCGCTTATATTGACCGGCAAGGCGAAAACGATGACTGCAAACCAGTGGCTCGCGCTGGCCGTGGCGCTGCTCGGCGTGAACTTCCTTCGCGGTGGCAGCTGGATCATCGGGACAGCCATGATCGGCGGCGCGGCATTTCTGAGTGGCTGGCGTATCCTGATCCCTGCTCCGGAAGAATCGGAAAAGAAGCGCAAACCCCGGAACTTTGAGCTAGATCGGGCGCGCTCTCTGCTGGGCGTGGACGACAAGGCAGACCGGACGGCGATCAACAATGCCTGGCGCGATCGTCTCGCCGAGCATCATCCCGACCGTGGTGGAGATGAGGAAATGGCGCGGATGATCAACCGGGCGCGCGACATTTTACTGGATGAGCTGGACGGTTGATCGGCCCCCTAAATCCGCGATTGTGCGATCCATCATAATTTGGCAACAGACCGAAGCTAGTAGCCAACGATCCCGCCTGAAAACAGACAATGAAAAACGGAAAAGAGAATGACCGCCCAAACCCATCACGAGTTCCACCCCACTTCGCTGCGCGAATATGATATTCGCGGGATTATCGGCGAGACACTCGGCGAAGATGATGCCTATGCCATTGGTCGTGGGTTCGGGACCCTGATTTCCCGCGATGGCGGAACGGCTGTAGCCACCGGATATGATGGGCGGACAAGCTCGCCAGTTCTCGAGGACGCGCTTATCCGCGGCCTGAACGACAGCGGTGTCAGCGCCGTGTCTGTTGGAATGGGTCCAACACCGATGCTCTACTACGCCGAGTGCGTGTTGGATGAAGTGCAGGGCGGGATCATGATCACCGGCAGCCACAATCCGGCCAATTATAACGGCTTCAAGATGGTATTTCAGGGTCGCCCCTTTTTCGGCGATGATATTCAGGGCCTCGGCAAAATGGCGGCCAGCGGGGACTGGGACGCTCCGGCAGACAAGACGGCTGGCGTGACACGCATAGACATCGAAGACCAGTATGTTGCGCGCTTGCTGCAGAACTTCTCCGGTGCGCCGTGCAAAATGGCCTGGGACTGCGGCAATGGCGCAGCCGGACCCGTGGTCGAGAAGCTGACGGCGCAACTGCCCGGCGAACATCATCTGCTTTATACCGATGTCGACGGCAATTTCCCCAATCATCATCCGGATCCAACGGAAGAAAAAAATCTCGAAGATCTGAAGGCCATAGTGGCGGAAAAGGGTCTCGATTTCGGGGTGGCTTTTGACGGCGACGGCGACCGGATCGGTGCGATAGACGGTGAACAGCGCGTGATCTGGGGCGATCAATTACTCTCGATCTATGCAGAAGATGTTTTGCAATCTGTCCCCGGCGCGACGATCATTGCCGATGTGAAGGCATCGCAAGCACTTTATGACCGGATTGCCGAACTGGGCGGTGATCCACTGATGTGGAAGACGGGGCACAGCCTGATCAAGTCCAAGATGAAGGAAACCGGATCGCCGCTGGCCGGCGAAATGAGCGGGCATGTCTTTTTCAAGCATGACTATTACGGCTTTGACGACGCGCCCTATGCCGCGATCCGTCTCATCCAGGCGTCGACCAATATCGGCAAGAGCGTCACCCAGCTGCGTAGCGATATGGTCGAGATGATCAACACGCCGGAAATGCGCTTTCAGGTGGACGAAAGCCGCAAGTTTCCGGTGATTGACGAGGTGCTCGAACGGCTGTCGGCAGCCGGCGCCAATGTCAACAGCACCGATGGTGCGCGCGTCAACACAGAGGATGGCTGGTGGCTACTGCGCGCGTCCAACACCCAGGATGTGCTGGTGGCCCGCGCGGAAGCAAAATCCGAGGCCGGGCTCGAACGGCTGATGGCCCAGATAGACGAGCAGCTCGCCCTGTCGGGTCTGGAGCGCGGCGAGACGGTTGGACATTGACCTCCGGGCTACCTGCCCAGACCGCAAAGGTCTTTGCGGAACTGCCCGATAATATGGCCGATCGGTTGAAAGAGCTCCGCCAGCTGATTCTCGACACCGCTGCAGAAAATCCCGCTGTGGGTCCGCTGGAGGAAACACTGAAATGGAGCGAGCCGGCCTTTCTGCCTTCCGCCACAAAGTCCGGCACCACCATCCGGATTAACCGGCACAAGGGGCAGGATGATCTTTATGCGCTCTATGTCCATTGCCAGACCGATTTGGCAGATCGCTATCGCCAGCTATATGGTGATGTGCTCCAGTTTGACGGCAACCGCGCCATTATCTTCGACGTCAAGGAAGGCCTTCCGGTCGATGCGGTCCGGCACTGCATTGCCCTCGCCCTGACCTATCATCTGAAATAATCCGCCGGCCTTTGACCGCCCGGGCGGCTCGACCTACAGTCGCACTACTGATGCTTCAGATTGTCCACCACCCCGATTATGTCGCCCCACTGCCATCGCGTGGCAGCTTTGCTTTCGACAAATATTATCTGGTGATGGAAGCGGTGCGAGAGATTCTGCCCGATCACCGGATGCACCAGCCCCGGCCCATGGAGCGCCAGTGGCTGGAAGCCGTACATGATCCCGATTATGTCGAGGAGGTGCTGAACGCGGCCGTCCCGGCGGACAAGGAGCGGCGGATTGGATTTCCGGTTTCGGAAAGGATCGCCAGCCGGGTGCAGTATACCTCGGGCGGAACATGGCTGGCGGCGCAACTGGCGCGCGAACATGGTTATGCCGCCAATAGTGCAGGCGGCAGCCATCATGCGCTGGCCGATACAGGCGCTGGCTATTGCGTGTTCAATGATCTCGCCATCACCGCCAATCGCCTGAGCGCCGAAGGCCATGCCCGCAAGATCCTGATCGTCGATCTCGATGTTCACCAGGGCGATGGCACCGCCTCGCTGCTGGCAGGACGGGAGGATATTTTCACCCTGTCCGTGCACAGCGCCCGGAACTTCCCCGCGCGCAAGGCGCGATCCAGTCTCGACATTGCGCTGGAAGATGGAACCGCCGATACCGAATATCTCGACATTCTTGAACGCACGCTCGAAAATGTGATGGCGGATTTTGCCCCCGACATGCTGCTCTATCAAGCAGGTGTGGATCCTCATGCCGATGACCGGTTGGGCCGGCTGGCGTTGAGCGACGCCGGTCTTGAGCAACGGGACCGCATGGTGATTCGCAAGGCGCGTGACCGCGATATTCCGGTCGCCAGCGCATTGGGAGGCGGTTATGGTCAGGACCACCGAGCAGTTGCCATGCGCCATGCCCGGTCGATCATGGCGATGGCCGACGAATCCCGGCGGGGTTGAAAGAGGAGAGCAAGATGCCGGATTACCCGTTTGAAAAAGGCCTGTACGAAACCGGCAATGGCCTGTTCGCCTATCTTCAGCCCGATGGCGGATGGGGCTGGTCCAATGCCGGGCTGATCACCGACAGCGGTCAGTCCCTGCTCGTCGACACATTGTTCGATGCCAGCCTGACTCGCGACATGCTGTCCACCATGGCCGACGCTGCCGGAGTGGGTGCGGATGATATCGGCACGATCGTCAATACCCATGCCAATGGCGATCATTGTCACGGCAATGGGCTTTGTCAGCATGCGGAAGTCATCGCATCCGAAGCCAGTGCCGCCGAAATGGCGGAACTTCCAGCCCCTGCCCTTGCCGCGATCATGGCGCAGGCCAAAGAACTTGGTCCGACCGGGCAGTATCTGCTCGACATATTTGGCAGCTTTGATTTTACCGATGTCGCCGAGAAGCACCCGACCAAAACCTTCAGCGGTGAATATAGTGTGCAGGTCGGCACCAAACAGGTCGATCTGATTGAAGTCGGTCCGGCGCATACGGCCGGCGATGTGCTGGTCCATGTACCGGAAGATCGGACGGTTTTCACTGGCGACATCCTGTTCATCGAAGGCACGCCGATCATGTGGGCCGGACCGGTGGCCAACTGGATCGCCGCCTGTGACCGGATCATTAATCTGGAGCCGGAAACCATTGTCCCGGGACATGGCCCGGTTACTGATGTCGCCGGTGTGCGCAAGGTCCAGGATTATCTGCATTATATCGATCGGGAAGCCCGGCGGCGTTATGATGCCGGCCTGTCGGTGCGCGATGCCGCGCACGACATCCAACTCGGCGATTTTTCCAGCTGGGGGGACAGCGAGCGAATCGCCGTCAATGTCTCGACGCTTTACCGCAAATATTCGGGAGATACATCACCGCCCGACGTGACCGCACTGTTCGGGCTGATGGCGGAATTGCGCTAGTCCCTGCCCGTCCCGTATCCGCTATCATTATGGCCGGTTGCATCACGGGAGCATCTATTTCATTAACTGATTGATTAAATCTTATACGGAGCATCCTGCAATGACTATCACTCTGGAAATACATGATAAAGTTGCCCAAATCACCTTTGATGATGGCAAGGCCAATGCAATCAATCCAGACTGGATGACCGAATTGACGGCCGCCATTGACGAGGCAGAAGCGAAGGCAGGGGCCTTGGTGCTGGCCGGACGGCAGGGAATATTTTCCGGCGGCTTTGATCTGAAATGGCTCGCGGCCAACGGACTGGAGAAGTCCGGGGAATTGCTTGATCAGGCCAGCCATCTCCTCGTGCGGCTTTATGGTGGCCCGAAACCCGTTGTGGCCGCCTGCACCGGACATGCCATCGCGATGGGTGCATTTTTGCTGCTGGCCTGTGACACCCGAATTGCCGCGACCGGCGACTTTCGCTTTGGCGCCAATGAAACCGTCAACAACATGATCCTGCCCGCATTCGGTATTGCCCTGCCCCGCGCCCGGCTCGACAATCGCCGGCTGGTGTCTGCCATCATTCAGGCGGAACTTTACGCACCGGAAGATGCGCTGGATATTGGCTATGTCGACCGGCTGGTGGCTCCAGCGGATGTCATATCCGCCGCGCTTGAGACGGCGGCGAAACTGGGTCAGCTGCCGGGCGCAGCCTATGCCGGGAACAAGCGCAAACTGCATCAGGACACGATTGACGAAATCGAAGCGGCTATCGGCTCCTATTAGAGGGTCTGTTTCCCGAACAGATTCGCCGGTCGAAATATTCCGGAGCCTTGCTATATCCGGACGATGAGCAGCACCGCGCTTCCCGACAAAATTACGGACTGGTTTGAGTCCCGCGGCTGGCAGATCCGTCGTCACCAGCGCGAGATGCTCGAGGCGGCCCGTGCCGGACGGCACGCGCTTCTAACCGCCCCCACCGGGGCCGGCAAGACACTCGCCGGATTTCTGCCCAGTCTCGCTGATCTGATCGCGACGCCCGACCACACGGGCTTGCACACGCTCTATATTTCGCCGCTCAAGGCATTGGCAGTGGATGTCCAGCGCAACTTGCTGAAACCGATTGAAGACATGGCGCTGCCGATCACTGTCGAGACGCGCAGCGGCGACACGCCCGCTAATCGCAAGACCCGGCAGCGCGTCAAGCCGCCGCAGATCCTGATGACCACACCGGAATCGCTCAACCTGCTACTCAGCCAGGAAGACAGCTTCACGCTCTTTGCCGGACTGAAGCGGGTGATCATCGATGAGGTGCATGCCTTTGCCACCGGGAAACGCGGAGACCTGCTCGCCCTGTCCCTCGCCCGCCTGCAGCATTTGGCGCCGGACATGCGCCGCGCAGCCCTGTCTGCCACGGTCGCCGACCCCGACGACTATCGCGCCTGGCTGGCCCCTTGGGGCGATATCGATGCGGTCACTCATGTACTCGGTGACGAAGGGGCACCAGCCGATATCCAAATCATGATCCCCGAAGCTCCCGAGGGCGAGAGCATTCGCGTGCCCTGGTCGGGCCATGCCGGGGCCTATGCGATCCCGCAGGTGATGGAACAGATCAAGGCCAATCGCATGACTCTTGTCTTTACCAATACCCGCTTCCTCGCCGAGCTCACCTTTCAGAAATTGTGGGATATCAATGACGACGTCCTGCCGATTGGCATTCACCATGGCAGCCTGTCCCGCGAAGCCCGGCGCAAGATCGAAAATGCCATGGCCGAGGGGAAGATGCGGGCGCTGGTCTGCACCGCGTCGCTCGATCTCGGTGTCGACTGGGGCGATATTGACTGTGTCATCCAGATGGGCGCGCCCAAAGGATCTTCGCGCTTGCTCCAGCGTATCGGACGCGCCAACCATCGGCTCGACCAGCCATCGCGGGCGTTGCTGGTACCCGGCAACCGCTTTGAATATCTTGAAGCCCAGGCCGCCTTGGATGCGGTTGAGGAAGGACGGCGGGATGGCGAACCGTTTCGCGTGGGCGGCCTCGATGTGCTCGCGCAGCATGTCATGTCCTGCGCCTGCGCCGCGCCGTTTCAGGAAGACGAGCTACTCGCCGAACTGCAGTCCGCCCTGCCCTACAGCAAACTCGACAAGGCCGCGTTCGATCGCGTGCTCGGCTTTACCCGGGACGGCGGCTATGCGCTGCAGGCCTATGACAAGTTCAAGCGGCTCCGCCGGGAAGCGAACGGAACATGGCATCTGGTCCACCCGCGCTTTGCTACCCAGCACCGCATGAATGCCGGAATCATCGTCGATGCGGCGATGATGACCGTGCGCTTCCGCAACGGTCGCTCGCTAGGCAAAGTGGAGGAAGGTTTTGCGGCGATGCTCAGCGTCGGCGACACGTTCTTCTTCGCCGGGATGAGCCTCGAGATGATCCGGATGGACACGGCGGATGTCATCGTCCGGGCGAGCAAGAAGGCAGCGATGATTCCCAGCTACATGGGCGCACGCCTGCCGCTGACCACGCATCTGTCCGATCGGGTCCGGCACTTCCTCACCGACCGGCCGGGATGGGCGCGCTTTCCCGATGATGTCCGCGAATGGCTGGAAATGCAGGACTATCGCTCGACCATGCCGGAACCGGGCCAGCTGCTGGTCGAGACCTTCCCGCACAAGCATCTCCACTATATGGTGACCTATAGTTTCGAAGGCTGGAACGCGCATCAGTCGCTTGGCATGCTCCTGACCCGCCGGATGGAGAGCCAGGGGCTCAAGCCGATCGGCTTCGTGGCCAATGACTACAGCTTCGCCTGTTACAGTGTCGAACCGGTGTCCGATCCAGCCAGTCTGTTCAGCGCGGACATACTGGAAGACGAATTTCTCGACTGGATCGCCGGATCGCATTTGCTCAAACGCGCCTTTCGCGAGGTGGCCGTGATCAGCGGGCTGGTCGACCGGCAGCATCCCGGCAAGCGCAAGACCGGCAAGCAGGTCACTTTTTCCACCGACCTGATTTTTGACGTGCTGCAGAAATACGAACCCGATCATCTGCTGATGCAGGCCGCCTGGGCTGACGCGCGGGCGCGGATGACCGATGTCGACCGGCTGGGCAATCTGCTCGACCGGGCGGCAGACTCCATGGTCCATGTCGATCTCGAAAGGGTCAGCCCGCTCGCGGTGCCCGTGCTGGTGATGATCGGCCGCGAACATGTGGCCCAGGGCGCAACCGACGATGCCCTGTTGGTGGAGGCAGAAGGTCTGATTGAGGCCGCCATGCGCGGGGACTGATTGCAGCAAGTTTGTGCTGCGGCCCGATATTCGCTATTCTCCGCTCATGTCCCCATTTCAATCTCTTGTTCTTG
>JBCBZY010000333.1:0-3061 GCA_039815115.1 Pseudomonadota bacterium
CACGGCGGACAGATCGCACGGCAGAGGTAGCGGAGAAAATAACGGCAGTCGGTGGCCATGCCTTGGCCGTGCCCATGGATGTTACCGATGAGGCATCGGTTATCGCAGCCTATGATGCCGCAGAAGCCAAATTTGGAATCGTCGATACGATTATTGCCAATGCCGGTGTCAGTGCTGCCGGGCGTTCGACCGATGTATCTTTGGACCGGTTGCAGGTTCTTGTGGGTACGAATTTTACCGGCGTCTATCTGGTTGCGCGGGAAGGGGCCAAGCGGCTGATAGCCAATGACAGCCGGACCAAGGAAAATGGCCGGATCACGATCATTGGATCGATAACATCACGCCTGACAGGAGAGGGCGATAGCGCCTATGCCGCGAGCAAGGCGGGTGTGACCCATCTCGGCCGGAATCTCGCGCGCGAATGGGTGCGGCAGGGGGTGAATGTGAACACGATCCATCCCGGCTATATCGCAACGGAGATTCAGGGCGACTGGTATCAGACCGCAGGCGGCAAGGCTCAGATTGCAGGTTTCCATAGGCGAAGGTTGCAGGAAATGGCGTCACTCGATGCGATGATGCTGTATTTCTCGTCCGATGCATCACAATCGGTCACCGGTTCGGACATGGTCGTAGATGACGGCCAATCACTTTGAGGCAGTCTTTATAGGGCGATATTCCCCTGACTGCGGCTGAACCGACTATGATAGGTTTCGATAATCTCCGTGAGCGTCGATAGCGCCAGCGTCGCTGGATCGCGCGTGGACGGGATGATACCAATCGGCGCTTTCATGCGTTTGATATCATCATCGCTGACGTCGATATCATTGAGCAAAGCCTTGCGCCTATCATGGGTTTTAAAGCTGCCCATCGCGCCGATGTAAAAGGCGGGTGAAGACAGTGCCTGTTTCATCAGCTCCGCTTCCCAATCATGGTCATGAAAATAAAAGACACAGGCTGTCCAGGGATCGGCCCGGTAAAGATCGGTCGCTGCCGGGGTTTTGAGCAGACTGGCCGTGACGCCTTGGTTGGCGGCGCTCCGGACGATATCTGCATCCGGCGTCAGGACTTCGCAATCCAGTCCATAGGATTGTGTCAGCTTTGCGAGATTTTCGACAACCGCACCATGGCCCAGAATGGCAATTTTAGCCGCGGGGATATGATTGACATGAACCCATGGTCCGGCGTTGATCACAGCTTGATTCTGCTCGGCTGGCCTGCAGCTTAGCGCCCCTGTTTCGCGGTCCATGCTGATCGTAAAGGGTTGCCTTTGGGTAACCGCATGAAACAACTCTGTTGCAACCTCAGCATCGGGCAAAGGCATGAACAGTAAATCTATCCCGCCGCCGCAGGGCAGTCGGATGTCGAGATAAGGTGATCCCGCGCCAAAGCGGACTTCGCGCGGGCTCTGTGCGTTGATGCAATCCACCGCTTCGGCGATGACCGCTGTTTCGATACAGCCGCCGGAAAAGGAGCCGGCCGCACTGCCATCCGTTGCCACCGCCATATGCGCGCCGGGATTGCGGGTGGAGGCGCCCGTCACCGCCGTCAAGGTTACGAGGGCGCAGTCCAGACCGGCCTCGGTCTTGTCTTTCAGAAACTGGAATATCGGAGAAATATTGTTCAAGTGCGCCGCAATCTATTGTTTGATAGATGCTAGCCCAGTTTGGCAGATGCCTGCAATCTTTCCTTTACCGACCGCCGGTTACGAACAGACATTGGCCGGTCACCCAGCTCGCGGCGGGCGAGGCCATATAGATGACGGCCGCGGCAATATCTTCTTCGGTGCCGTAGCGTTGCAAAGGAATACCAATATGCTTGAGCAGCTTTTCCCGATCCTCTTCGGATTTTACTCCCATGGATTCGTCGAAATTCTCGGTCGGGATCGGGCCGGGGGCTACCGCATTGACGCGGATTTTTGGAGCGAGTTCAAGCGATAGCGTGCTGGTCAGGCTGTTCACCGCCGCCTTGGATGCGCCGTAAGGCCCGTTTTTGATCTGCCCGCCAAAGGACGCGCGGGATGAGGTGTTGATGATCACACCGCCATCATCCTGCATATGTTTGGCCGCGACTACTGCGCCCATCCAAACGCTTTTGAGATTGAGGTCAATCTGCGCGTCCCAATTGGCTTCTGGTGTCCGGGTCAGATAGCGGGGCGTACCGTCGGGCAGGCCCCCAGCATTGCTAACCCAGATGCTGAGCTTGCCGAGTTCTGCAACGGTGCGCTCTGCCAAATGCTCCAACGCGGCCATATCGGTGACGTCGGTGGCGACGGTTATGGCCCGGCGACCCAGGGCACGGATCTCTTCTGCCACGGCTTCCAGATCGCCTGCTGTTCGGGCGGCTAGTGCCACGTCCGCTCCGGCTTCTGCCAGCCCCAGGGCGATCGCGCGGCCGATACCTTTGCCTGCGCCAGTGACAACCGCGACGTCACCTTCCAGTTTGAAATTGTCCAAAATGCTCATGTGCAAAGTTCTCCCTCGCCACCGTGATGATCGGCGGCAAGGGGGAAGTCCACTAACAGAAGCATTGGTTTCTAGGCAGCGGCATGTCCCGGCTGAACGGGTGCTGGCAGGCCGGTTTCTTCGGCACAATTGTCACGCAGCGTTTCGATATCCGGACCGAAGTTAAACGGACTGTCGGTTTCGGTGATCCGGCTTGCCATATCGGCCCGCAAACTTTCCGTGGCACCTGCGTCAACTTTCCCGTCATCCGCGATGACCACGCCATATTCGCGCGCGCCTTCGACCGTGACCAGGCCTTGGCGGATTTCCAGGGCTACCAGCTCGGGGTCGCGTTCCAGTGGGCTCCCCCAACCGCCGCCGCCCCAGGTGATGAAGTGCAACTGATCACCCTCTTCCACGGCAACATCTTCCACTTTGTTCGCGACAATCGTGCTGGTGCCATCCGCTTTCTCGAGAATTTTCCGCGCCCGCTTGCCAGGCTCGCCACCGTTCACCCCCCAAGGCGGTACGAACCCGGTCATCATGGATCGAGATCGTGCCAGCGGCCAGGAAACGATAGGTCAGATAGATACCGTTACCGCCGCGATGCAGTCCCGCCC
>JBCBZY010000049.1:0-12154 GCA_039815115.1 Pseudomonadota bacterium
CGGGAGATGCTGATGGTAACAGACATAGGGCCGAATGGGTCGATCCCTGGCCCAAGCCCAGCTATCTCTTTGCGCTGGTCGCCGGTGACCTGGTCGCCAACAGTGACATCTTTACGACCCGGTCCGGCAAGGAAGTCGAACTGAATATCTGGGTCCGGGATGGCGATCTGCCACGCACCGGACATGCCATGCAGGCGCTTAAGGATTCGATGCGCTGGGATGAAGAAGTCTATGGCCGCGAATATGATCTCCAGCTGTTCAACATTGTTGCCGTCAGCGATTTCAATATGGGCGCGATGGAAAACAAGGGCCTTAACATATTCAATTCCCGATATATTTTGGCCGATCCCGAAGTCGCGACCGATGCCGATTTCGACGGTATCGAAGGTGTCGTGGCTCATGAATATTTCCACAACTGGTCGGGCAACCGGGTCACCTGCCGCGACTGGTTCCAGCTGTCTTTGAAAGAGGGCTTCACCGTGTTTAGAGATCAGAGTTTCTCGGCAGACATGGGATCGCAGGCCTTGAAGCGGATAGAAGATGTCCGAATATTGCGGGCCGCCCAGTTCCCCGAAGATGCCGGACCGCTGGCCCATCCGATCCGGCCGGAAAGCTATCAGGAGATTTCCAACTTCTACACCGCCACGGTTTACAACAAGGGTGCGGAAGTCATTCGGATGATGCACAGCCTGATGGGCGCAGAGCGATTTCGCAAGGGCACTGATCTCTATTTCGACCGGCATGATGGTGAGGCAGCCACTTGCGAGGATTTTGTCTTGGCGATGGAAGATGGCGGGGAGATTGACCTGACCCAGTTTCGCTCCTGGTACGAGACGCCGGGCACGCCAAAGATTTCCGCACGGCTGTCGCACGATCCGCAGACCGGCACCGCCACCTTGAGCGTTTCTCAGCAAGTAGCGAAAACAGGCGAAAAGCCCAAGCCGTCCCAGATGGTGATTCCGCTCAGAACAGCTCTGCTTGATCCGGACAGTGGGGAACATCGCGGGGAAGAATTACTCATCCTCGACAAGCCGGAACAGAGCTTCCGTTTCGAAGGCCAGGCCGCGCATCCGATCCTGTCGATCAATCGCGGGTTTTCCGCACCGATCATCATCGAAAGCAGTCAGACTCCGGAAGAGCTCGCATTTCTATCGACACATGACGACGATCCGTTCGCCCGGTTCGAGGCGATGCAGCAGCTGATGACCAACTATCTCACTGCGCAGGTCACCGGCACTCCTGCGGATCGGGACATAGTATTGCAGGCGGTCGGAGCAGCATTGTCAGACGAATCCATCGACCGCGCGTTTCTGGCCGAACTGATCCTGTTGCCCAGTGAGGCTTTTCTCGGAGACCAGATGGTCATCGTTGATCCAGAGGCGATACATGAGGCGCGGGAAGCCCTGCGCGGAAAAATCGCGGTCCAGTTCGAGCGCAAGTTCCGCCGGCTCTACACCCAATGTGCGCCGGGAGATTTTTCTCTTTCCGCCGAAGCCCGCGCTGATCGCAAGTTACGCAATGTCTGCCTGGCCTATATTGCAGGATCGCAGGCCGAAGATGCGGCGGCGCTGGCGTCAGATCAATATGCCGATGCCGACAATATGACCGCTAAACAGGGGGCGCTTTCGGTTCTGTCGCATATGGATGAGGAGGATCGCAGCTGGGCGTTCGACGATTTCTACCGCAACTATCGCGACAATGCTCTGGTACTGGACAAATGGTTCACGCTTCAGTCGCTCTCCCATCGCAATGATACGGTCAAGCGCGTCAAGGCCCTGGCCGGTCATCCGGACTTCACCATGTCCAATCCCAATCGTGTCCGTGCCCTGTATGGAAGCTTTACGGCCAATCCGGTCCGTTTTCATGATCCGTCCGGAGAGGGATACAAGCTGATCGCTGAAATGGTGATTAGTCTCGATGCCCAGAATCCGCAGACTGCAGCGCGATTCATTCCGCCGCTGGGTCGCTGGCGTCGCTATGAGCGGGGCAGAGCCGAATTGATGCGAACGGCACTGGAGAAGATTTCTGCAGCTCCGGATTTGTCGAAAGATGTCATGGAGCAGGTGAGCAAAAGCCTTGCCTGAGAACACCGAATTGGCCGTCGATTTTGTGACCTCGCCACTGTTGCAAGGAACACCACATGGATTTCTTGGTCGGGATGGCGGCTTTTCCGAAGGTATTTACTGGGGACTGAATGTCGGGCTTGGCAGCGATGATGATCGCGATACCATTTCAAAAAACCGTCAGCGTGCAAAAGACACCATCCTGCCCGGCAGTGATCTGGTTACGCTCCATCAGGTCCATAGTGCTGATGTTGTGACAGTCGATCGGGCCTTTGACATTTCCGACCGGCCACATGCCGACGCCATGGTGACCAACGAGCCGGGACTGCTGCTGGGCATCTTGACCGCAGATTGTGTGCCGGTGTTGTTTCATGATGCATCTGCAGGAGTGGTTGGTGCCGCCCATGCAGGCTGGAAAGGCGCAATTGCAGGAGTAACGGACAACACTCTGGAAAATATGGAAAAGCTGGGCGCAGAACGGAAAAATATCGCCTGTGCAATTGGTCCCAGCATCGCCCAGCAAAGCTATGAGGTGGATGCAGGATTTCGACAGAAATTTCTGGAAGTTAGCTCCGACAATGAGCAATTTTTTGTAGCCGGTAAACCCGGACATTTCCAATTTGATATCGAGGCCTATGTAGCGACGCGCCTGGAACAGGCAGGCGTCGCCCGAATTCACAAGCTGGGGCTGGACACTTATGCTGCCGCAGATCGCTACTATAGCTATCGTCGCTCTTGTCATCGCGGTGAGGCAGGCTATGGTCGGCAGATATCGCTAATCGGTCTGGGGGAATAGTGGCGGCATGAATGCGCAACGCGCCGGATTGATCGCCGGATTGGTGGTATTTGTAACAATGCTGCTCATCCCGGCCCCGGAGTCGATGGGGACTCAGGCCTGGCATGTCGCTGCTCTGACATTGCTGATGGCGACCTGGTGGATGACCCAGGCGGTACCTTTGACAGCCACCGCGCTGCTGCCGTTCCTTGCGCTTCCGGTCATGGATGTGATGACCGCCAGAGAGACGGCCGGTCAATATTATTCGCCGATACTGTTTCTGATCCTCGGCGGGGCCTTTTTGGCGCTCGCGATTGAACGGGTGGGCCTCCACCGACGACTGGCGCTCGCGATCATCGGTATGGCAGGCAAAAGCGCCTGGGGCATATTGCTGGCCTTCATGATTGCCACCGCCATTCTCAGCATGCTGATTTCCAATACCAGTTCCAGCCTGATCATGATTCCCATTGCGCTGGCGGTACTGGCTGCCGGTGGTGTCAAAGAGCGCGAGACAGACGGTTTTGCCGGCGCGCTGATCATGGGCGTGGCCTTCGCCGCTTCCATCGGGGGACTTGGCACGCTGGTCGGCAGTCCAACCAATGCGATCGCCGCCGGACTGATCAACAAAACCCTCTCGATGGATATAGATTTTGTCAGCTGGCTGATGTTCGGCATGCCGATCGTCATCATTGGCATCCCGGTCTGTGCAGCGATACTGGTCATGGTCCAGAAAGTGGGGCGGCACAGTTTCGACGGGAAGGATGCGCAAGCAGCCATTGGGTCTCCCGGGCCCTGGAGCATTCCAGAGAAACGCCTTGTGCCGGTTGTTGGGCTGGTGGTTCTGGGCTGGTTGAGTCTCCCGCTGATCAAGTCCGTGCTTCCGGATGGCGCTGCTACCGACGGCACGATTGCCATTATCGGCGGCATGCTGTTGTTCATTCTGCCTGACGGGACCGGTCGGCGGTTGCTGAACTGGGACGAAGCGGATCGTGCGCCCTGGGGCGTGATCATGATGTTTGGCGGCGGGCTGGCACTGGCTGCCGGGATTATCGAATCTGGCCTGGCGGACTGGCTGGGACAGGCGCTGTCGCCGCTCCAGACCGTACCTGTGATTGTCATTGCCATTGCGCTGGTGGCTTTGGTGATACTGGTTACCGAATTTGCCTCCAATGTGGCTACAGCCAGCGGCATTATGCCCGTTGTCGCGAGTCTGATTCTGGCGACGGGCGTGGATCCGGTGCTGCTCGCGATGCCGGCGGCGATGGCGGCCAGCTGGGGTTTCATGCTGCCATCCGGTACCGGCCCGAACGCGATTGCCTGGTCGACCAATCATATTGCTCTGCCGCGCATGTTGAAATCCGGGCTTTTACTCGACCTCGCAGGAATTCCAATCATCATCGGCGGAATCTGGATGGTTTCATTTGTAATTAGTTAATCGCTGGGGCATAGGCTCTTTCCAAAGCCCAATAGCTGGAGAAAGAAGATGTCGGATCAGGACGAAAGCGGCGTTCCGGTCGCCCCGCGGCGCATGCCAAAAGCCCCGATTGAAGAAATCAAGGGACGCAAGCTGAAGCCGTCTACCCTGATGATGGGACATGGATTTGATCCGGTCCTGTCCGAAGGTTCGCTGAAGCCGCCAATTTTCCTGACATCGACCTTTGCGTTCGAAAGCGCAGCAGCTGGCAAGCGCTTTTTTGAAGGTATTACCGGCAAGCGTCCGGGCGGTGCAGACGGTCTGGTCTATTCGCGGTTCAATGGCCCCAATCAGGAGATTCTGGAAGATCGGCTCAGTATCTGGGACGAAGCGGAAGATGCGCTGGTTTTTTCCAGCGGCATGTCCGCCATTGCCACCGTCCTGCTCGCCAATGTCAATCAGGGGGATGTGGTTGTCCATAGCGGCCCGCTCTATGCAGCCACCGAAACGCTGATCAACAAGATCCTGGGGCGTTTTGGGGTCACCTTCATCGACTTTCCTGCGGGCGCCAGTCCCGATGAAGTCGCCGAAATTCTGGAGCAGGCCAAATCGCAGGCCGATGCCAATGGCGGCAAGGTGGCGATTGTCTATCTCGAAAGCCCCGCGAACCCGACCAATGCGCTGGTGGATATCGAGGGTATTTCCGAAGCACGGAATCAGGTGTTCGGCGATCATGCTTCCGTACCGCCAATTGCCATCGACAACACGTTTCTGGGTCCCTTGTGGCAACAGCCTCTGAAACACGGCGCAGACATCGTGATCTACAGCCTCACCAAATATGCCGGCGGGCATAGCGATCTCGTGGCAGGCGGTGTGCTCGGCAGCAAGGCGCACATGGATCCCATTCGCGCGATCCGCAACACGATCGGTACCATTTGCGATCCCAACACCGCGTGGATGTTGCTGCGCAGCCTCGAGACGCTCGAACTGCGGATGAGCCGGGCCGGTGAGAATGCGGAGAAGGTCTGCGCCTTCCTGCGCGATCATCCGCAGGTGGAAGGTCTGGGCTATCTCGGCTTTATCGATGATGCGTCCCAGCAGGACATTTATGACCGCCATTGCAGTGGTGCAGGGTCGACCTTTTCGCTGTTCATCAAAGGCGGAGAGGCGGAAGCCTTCCGTTTCCTCGATGCCCTGAAAATCGCGAAACTCGCGGTCAGTCTGGGCGGCACGGAAACGTTGGCCAGCCTGCCGGCGGCGATGACCCATTTATCGGTCCCGGACGAACGACGGGCTGCTCTGGGCATCACTGATAATCTTGTCCGGATCTCCATCGGCGTCGAGGACCCGGACGATCTGATTGCCGATTTTGATCAGGCACTGGGCGAAGTCTGAGCCTGGCTCCAGTCGACGACTTTCCAGCCGCGTTCCGTTGCCAGTTTGCGGAGTGCAGGGCTAGGTGTGGTTGCAACGGCTTCGTCAGCAAATTCGAGCATTGGCGCGTCACTGACATGATCTGAATAGGCGCGGATATGGAGTTCAGCCCGATCCAGACTCTGTTCGTCCAGCCAGATTTTGATCCGGTCCAGTTTGGCGGAATCGTAGCAATTCTCGCCGATGATGCGGGGCAGAACCTCGCCGGTTTCGCTGGTCTGGAGCCGGGTACCGATGACATGCGGAATGTTGAGCTTGCGGGCGATGACTTCGACGTAAAGCTCATAAGATGCTGTCGCGAGAACCAGTGTCCGGCCTTCCTTCCGGTCGGATTCCAGCTGCGCAATTGCCGGGGCGAAACTGTTGTCCCGGATCGTTTTTTCGGCGAATTCCTCGATATGTGGCTGGAGCTTTTCCAGCGCCGGGCTGCTGCCCAGCAAGAGGCGCTGGTTCCAGGTCTTCAAACCCTTGCGACCCGTGAGTTTCAAACCATAAGCCGCAAATCCCAGCAAAGTGAGTGGTGCCAGCAGAAGACGCCAGGGTGCTCGTACCAAAGCCATGTGGAGGAGAAACGGCGTATAGGTTCCGCTCCGGGTGATCGTGCGGTCCATGTCGTAAATAGCGAGGTTCTGCATAGATTCCTGTTTCCGTTTTGGCGCTCTTAGCAGCGGTTCGCCCGATCCGCCAAAAAAATGCCCAGTGATAATGGCTTGAGCTTTCAGCGGTTTTCGGTCACCTATGCAGATAATGATAAAAGCCAGTGACTTTGTTGAGGAGACCACCGCAGACGGGGTGACGGCACTGCGCTTTTCCGGTGATTTGTCGATCGCTTCCATTGGCGATGTGCCAGAACGACTGAGCGACTATCCCGGTGGAATCCAGCAGCTCGATCTTTCTGATGTTGACTATATCGATACGGTTGGCGCCTGGCTGGTCCATCGGACAGCCCGGAACATGGGCGCCGATATTGTCGGAGCCGATGATGAAGCGACCCGCCTGATCGCAGCGGTCAGCTCGGTCGATCCCGCAGCCGACGTTCGTCCGGATCCGCCCAATCCGGTACTTCGCGTGCTCAACGAAATCGGCGAAGCGACAACGCTGGCTTTCACTACTTTGGCCGGCCTTGTCGGGTTTTTCGGATCGATCATGGCAGCGTTGTTTTCCCTTCTCCGCCACCCGGGACGGATCCGCTGGAATGCCGTGATCCAGCGCTTTGATGTGGTTGGGGTTAGGGCGCTCGGCATTGTCGGGCTGATGAGTTTTCTCATTGGGCTCGTCATCGCGCAGCAGGGCGCAGTCCAGCTCAGGCAATTTGGCGCGGAGGTGTTCACCGTCAATCTGGTCGGCCGCCTGACCTTGCGCGAACTGGGCGTTCTGATGACCGCTATCATGGTGGCGGGGCGCTCGGGTTCGGCCTTTGCAGCACAGCTGGGAACCATGCGGCTGACCGAAGAAATTGACGCGATGCGCACCATTGGCGTGTCTCCGATCGAAGCCCTTGTCCTGCCGCGTTTTCTGGCAGCGATCATCATGTTGCCTTTGCTCGGCTTCTACGCTTCGGTCGTTGCGATTATCGGCGGTGGCCTGCTCAGCTGGGTTGAACTGGATATTCCGCCGGCGACATTCTTCTCCCGCATCCGGGAGGTCGTGCCGATTACCGATGTCTATGTCGGTTTGGCCAAGGCGCCGGTTTTTGGCGCGATCATCGCCATTTGTGGCTGTTATCAGGGGATGCAGGTCAAGGGCAGCGCGGAAGATGTCGGGCGTCGGACGACGGCTGCCGTGGTGCAAGCCATTTTCCTCGTCATCGTTCTCGATGCCTTTTTCGCTGTCTTCTTTACCTGGATTGGATGGAGCTGATGATCGGAGAAACGCCTCTTGCCTATGATCCGAAATTTGAAGGTCCGATCATTTGCGTGAAAGGGCTGCGCAACAGTTTTGGCGATTTTGTGGTTCATGAGGATCTCGATCTGGACGTGCGCAAAGGCGAGATTCTGGGCGTGGTTGGCGGGTCCGGGACCGGCAAGTCCGTGCTGATGCGGTCGATCATTGGCCTGCAACAACCAGACGAAGGCGACGTCAAGGTTTTCGGCGAATCCCTGCTCGGGCGCTCGGATGCCGAAACGGTTGAAATCCGCAAGCGCTGGGGTGTGCTGTTTCAGGGCGGGGCGCTGTTTTCCACGCTGACAGTCGCAGAAAATGTCATGGTGCCGATCCGGGAATTCTATCCCAAGATGGATCGCGAATTCCGCCGTGAAGTAGCCAAGTACAAGGTATGCCTGTCCGGATTGCCACCGGATGCGGCACCCAAATATCCATCGGAGCTGTCTGGCGGCATGAAGAAACGCGCCGGTATCGCGCGGGCGCTGGCGCTGGACCCGGAATTGCTGTTCCTTGATGAGCCAACCGCCGGTCTTGATCCGATCGGTGCCGCGGCCTTTGACAGCTTGACCCGCGAACTGCAGCAAACCCTGGGCCTGACTGTATTTCTGATTACACATGATCTCGATACGCTGCATGCCATTTGTGACCGGGTTGCGGTTCTGGCGGACAGAAAGGTCATTGCTGTTGGCACGATCGACGAGTTGCTGGCCATGGACCACCCCTGGATCCAGGAATATTTCAACGGTCCGCGCGGCCGGATGGCGGTACCAAAATAGGGATGGGACGGATGATAATAAGCAGACAATCCAGAGTTTTCTTGCAGGCCTCCCTGCCTGTCTTCATAATGGAGGCTTAGATGGAAACACGGTCTAATCATATTTTGGTGGGGGCCTTCACCCTCGCGCTGCTTGCCCTCGTTGCGGCCTTTCTGGTGTGGATTGTCCGCTTCGGAGACGGCGCGACAAAAGAATATGATATTTTCTTCGCCCAGTCCGTTGGCGGCCTGGCACAAGGCACGGGTGTGACTTTTGCCGGCGTTCCCTCGGGTCAGGTGCAGAAAGTGGAGCTGTGGGACAAAGATCCCGATTTTGTCCGCGTGCGGATTGCGGTCAGTGAAGAAACACCGATTTTGCAGGGGACGACGGCGACAATCCAGAGTATCAGTTTCACTGCACCTCCCAATATTCAGCTGGATGGCGCGGTCAAGGACGCGCCGCCGATCACGGAACTGGGTCCGGAAGGCGTCCCCGTCATTCCGACAAAGCCGGGTGCACTGGGCGAGATATTGAACAGCGCGCCGCTGGTGGTCGAACGGCTGGCAACCCTCACCGACCGGCTGACGCTGCTATTGTCCGATCAGAATCAGGAATCCATTACCGGAATATTGAGAAATACTGACAATCTCACTGGCTCCCTCGCCAAATCCGCGCCAGGGCTTGAGGCGTTGATTGCAGAGTCGGAAATCACCATCCGCAATGCCGGGGAAACGGCGGCCAAGCTTTCCGCTGTTGCGGACAATGCCAATGCGCTGCTCGACAATAACGGGCAGCCGCTTGCGCGTGATCTCGGCAAGACGCTTCAGGCGGCCGAGCAAAGCATGATCGCACTCAACACCGTACTGGAGGATGTCCGACCTGGGATGCAGCGGCTGGGAACCAAGACTCTGCCCGAAGTGGATAAACTTGTTGAAGACATGCAGGCGCTGACCAAGTCGCTGACTTCGGTGACAGAGCGTTTGGACCAGGGCGGTGCGGGATCGCTGATTTCGGCACCAGCTTTACCGGACTATGAACCGGGCAAATAGGGGAAACAGAGTTATGACCATAGGCAAATTGCGATCCCTTGGTTTGTGCATTGCAGCTGGTTCGCTGAGCGCGTGCGTGAGTTTCGGCGCGGCTGAACCTCCGCCTTACCTGCTGTCCCTGACGCCGGATGCCAGGGATGACGGCGGAGCGGAGCGCACTGGCATGCAGGAACAGGCCCTGGTCGTGCGTCTGCCGACATCGCCCCAGAAGCTGAATACATTGAGAGTACCGGTACAGACCCGTACGACCGGCATTGCCTATCTGAAGGAGGCCGTTTGGGTCGACAAACCCGCCCGGCTCTTTCATGGATTGCTCACTGAAACCATCGCGGCGAAGAATAATCGCCTGATCCTGACTGCAGCGCAAGCCAGCGGGAAGGCAGAACACTATCTGTCTGGCGAACTCGTCAATTTCGGGCTGGACGGACCGGCACTGGAGGTCGTGGTAACCTATGATGCGGTAAAAATGAAATCCGGGGAAGCCGTTGGCAAGCGCCGCTTTGAGGCCCGTGAACCTGTTTTTGCAGCCGAGGCCGAGCCAGTGGGCGATGCCCTCAACAAGGCGGCCAACAAGGTTGTCGAAGAGGTCGCTGCCTGGGTAGGCTAGAATGAAGCAGCGTTCCAGTTATTCGCTTCCGTAAGCAAAACCTTCGGGATCCGGCCAATTCATTGACGTGGCGGCCATCACGCGGAACAGCCGTCCCATTTCATCCACATGTGTAAGGCGATGAAGGGCCGCTTCGACCTCCTCTTTGTTGTCCGGTTGCGCATTGATCAAAGCTTTCGCCCTCTGTTCTATGCCGAGCGATTTGAGCCACTGGCCCTGTTCCGCCGGTCCGTGAACCGACAGCAACCGCGTTCTGGCAATATTGGCGAGGACATGAAAGTCGACATGGGCTGTCAGATCGCTGTCTCCGGGACTGTCAAAGGGACTGATCGGCATATGCCCCTTGACCGCCTGCAGCGTGCTGCCGGTTCCGGGCTGGTCATGGCCATAGTCAATGATCAGCATCGCACCGCCCTGGGCTGCAAGCCGATTGGACAACTCGCCAAGCACGCGGACGCTTTCGGGTGAGGACTCAAGGATGGTGCCGGCCGGAAATTGCTTTTTTGAACCGGTGACGGGGCTTTCTGCCACCAGTTTACCGGGTATGGCGACAAATTTGTTCCGTTCGCGCGCCACCATGTTCTGGCGCCAGCCATGCTCGGTGAGCACATGCTGTTCAATCGGCAGGGCATCAAAAAACTCGTTTGCGACGATGAGGAGTGGACCGGCGTCCGGCAAGCTACTCAGGTCATCGTGCCAGCTGGCATCGGGGAGGAGATCAGCCTGTTTTTCTTTCAGGGCAGGGCTTGTTTCCACCAGATGCATATCCGGCTTCAGGCCGAATTGGGCCATTGCCCGGCTGGCATCTGCGGCCAGTGTTCCTCGTCCGGGGCCGAGCTCGACATAATTGACCGGATCAGGCTTCCCGGCGCGCAGCCAGATGTCGGCCAGCCAGATGCCGATTAACTCACCGAACATCTGGCTGATTTCGGGCGCCGTAACAAAGTCTCCGGCTTCGCCAAGCGGATCACGTGATCCGTAATAGTGATTATTGGCAACAGCCATATATTCGCCCAGCGAAACCGGGCCATTTTGGGCGATCCGGACCGCCAGAACATGAGCTGCCGTTTCGCCGTCAGGCAACGGATTTGTCTCCGGCATCCGGTTCGATGCGGACCCGGCGGCCCTTGGCGGTGATCACGAGCCAGACACCCAAGAGCAGCATTGGTACAGTCAAAGTTTGCCCCATGGTCAGGCCCCAGCTGAGATCTTCCAGTCCCGCATCCGGCTGCCGGAAAAATTCAACGGTAAATCGGCTCAGTCCATAAACCAGAAGACCGGTACCGACCAGCTTGCCGGGATGGTAGCGCGCGTCGGTTTTCCAGAACAGGAACGACGTGATGATAAAATAGAGGATGCCTTCCAGACCGGCTTCATAGAGCTGGCTGGGATGGCGAGGTACATCTCCTGCGGCGGTTTGTGTGAAAATAATCGCCCAAGGCACTTCGGTAGCCCGGCCCCAAAGCTCGCCATTGACGAAATTCGCCAGCCGACCGAATAGAAGGCCAAAGGGGATGACACAGGCAACATAGTCGCAAACGCGCAGGAAACTGAGTTTTTCCTTGCGGGAGATCCACCAGATCGCGAGCACCACGCCAAGAACCCCGCCATGGAGTGACATGCCGCCTTGCCAGACTTTTAATATGTCGGCTGGACTGGACAGGATGGACGGCTGATAGAAGAACACATAACCCAGCCGGCCGCCGATGATGATGCCGAGCGTCGCCCAGAAGATCATGTCATCCGCATGGCGCCGTGCCAGCGGAGCGCCGGGTTGCACGATCAGCTTGGTCAGATACCAGTAGCCGATGATGATCCCGGCGAGATAGGCGAGGGAATACCATTTGAGCTGGAAAAAACCGAGATCGAGAGCGTTCGGAGACAGGCCCAGCTCCTCAAATCGCACAAATTGGCTGGCGCTGGACAGAATAATGTCAATCAACTCTTTTCCCCGTTCGGTTTCGTCGTATATGGCATAGGCATATAAAGGGAAATTCCCCTATACCAAGAGGGAATGCACAGAAGACTACGGGAGAATGCGGAAATGCCATCGGAACTGGATCTGAAGATACGTGAAACGCTGACCGCGATGACAGCGCCCGGGCAGATCCAGCAGAGTGATCTGATCGACGGTGAGGTCGGGGCGCGTGAACATGATGGTGCCCAGAAACCC
>JBCBZY010000128.1:0-7713 GCA_039815115.1 Pseudomonadota bacterium
GTGATGATGAAGCGCCTGACCCTGACCGGTACGACCTTGCGGCCCCAGTCCGCCGAGCGCAAGGCGCTGCTGTGCGACGAAATATCGCGCTATGTCTGGCCGGATGTCGAGGCCGGGCGCCTGAAGCCCGTCATGGACGAGAGCTTTCCACTGGCCGATGCCGCAAAAGCCCACGCACGGATGGAAGCCGGCGATCATATCGGCAAGATCATATTGACGATCGACGACTGATGGACGCCGAAGCCGATTTTCACGGCGCGAAAGTCGCATTGTTTCTCGATGATCAGCTTCTGGTGTATCGCCGCGACGACAAGGCGGACATTCCGTTTCCCAACATGATTGATCTGCCCGGTGGTGGCCGGGAGAATGGTGAGAGCGGGCGGCAATGTGTCGTTCGGGAAACGCAGGAGGAATTTGGCATCGCGATTGATGCAGAAACTCTGCAACTGACTGAAACTTATGAAAACTGGCGCGGGTCTGGCCCGGGTGCGATGTTCTTTGCCGGCCAGCTGACCTCTGAGCAGGTCGCCGCGATCCGCTTCGGTGATGAGGGGCAAGACTGGCATCTGATGAAGGTGTCTGATTTTCTGAAAAACACGGATGTCGTTCCGCATCTGCAACACCGATTGCGCGCCTGGTTGGACAGAAAAAGCGCCTGAAAACAGCGGTTATTCGTCATGAAACATTCACAAAACGGGAATCACACTGTCATATTGGCTGTGTAGGGGCTGCGCCATGGATAGTTTCCATGGAGGATAGTATGGCCAAGCAGTTCCCGCCGATTTCCGCCGCCGATATTCCGTTGCTCTAACAGGAGCGCTACGAAGCCCGGCTCAAAAAGAAACCCGCAGACAAGTAATCAGACCGCACCCGATACCGGACGATCTGGATATCCGATATCCATCTCGGGACGCGCGGATGCAATGCCGACATGCTGATCGACTTTCTCGACCATGTAGACAGCGAGACGCTGTATCTGGTCGGGGACATTATCGATGGCTGGCGGCTGAAGAAGAAATTTTACTGGCCGGACAGCCACAATGACATCATCTGGCGCATCTTGAAGCGCGCGAAGCGGGGTACGCGCATCGTCTATATTCCGGGCAATCATGACGAGATGTTCCGCCAGTTTACCGGTTTGAATTTTGGCGGTGTGGAGATTCGCCGATCTGCGATCCACGAAACAGCGGACGGCCGGCGGCTCTTGGTGCTGCATGGCGACGAATTTGACGCGGTGATGCTGGCGCATCGCTGGCTCGCCTTTGTCGGGGACGCGGCCTACACCACGCTGATGCGGCTGAACTGGCTGGTCAACAAGGTGCGCAGCCGGATGGGGCTGCCCTACTGGTCGCTGTCCAAGGTCGCCAAGCACAAGGTGAAGAACGCAGTCGAATTCATTGGCCGCTTCGAGGAAATGGTTGCCCGGGCCGCCGGAAACCGGGGCGTGGACGGTGTGGTCTGCGGTCACATTCACACCGCCGACATGCGCGAGATCAAGGGCATCGAATATTACAATGACGGCGACTGGGTCGAGGGCTGCACGGCGCTGGTCGAATGCGATGACGGGACGATGGAAATCCTGCATTGGGCGGACGAGATCAAGGCCCGCAAGGTGCGGCAGAAAGAACTGGCCAAAGCCGACGAAACAGTCGCACAGGTAGAGGCGGCAGCATGAAGATCGCACTGATCACCGATGCGTGGCACCCCCAGGTCAATGGTGTGGTCCGGACACTGGAGGCTGTTACCGGCATATTGCGGCAATGGGGTCATGACGTCCTGATCATCTCTCCCGACGAATATCGCTCGTTTCCGGCACCCAGCTATCCGGAAATCCGTCTGGGAATGACCCGGGCGCGCAGCATTGGACGCCGAATATCGGACTATGGCCCCGATGCCATCCATCTCGCCACCGAAGGCCCGTTATGCATTTCGGCGCGTCGCTGGTGCCGCAGAAACAATTTGGAATTTACAACGGCCTATCACACACAGTTTCCGGAATATCTGGCAAAGCGCACGCATTTGTCGCCGCGCGTGTTCTGGTCCTATATCCGCTGGTTCCACGCTGCTTCGCAGGCGATCATGGTCTCCACCAGATCGGTCCGCAACCAGCTGCGTTCCGAGGGGCTGGCGAGAGTGCATCACTGGAGCCGGGGCGTGGACTTGCGGCATTTCTCTCCTGCGGCTCCCGAGCCGGAACTTTTCCGGGATTTGCATCGCCCGATCCAGCTCTATGTTGGCCGGGTCGCGGTGGAAAAGAATATCGAGGCCTTTCTGGATACTGATCAACCGGGCAGCAAGGTCGTGGTTGGCGACGGACCCGCACTGGACGATCTGCGCCAGCGCTATCCTGAGGCCCATTTTCTGGGTCGCAAGACCGGACAGGAGCTTGCCGGTTGCTATGCCGGTGCAGATGTCTTCGTGTTCCCGAGCAAGACAGATACGTTCGGACTGGTGCTGATCGAGGCGCTGGCCTGCGGTACGCCGGTCGCCGCCTATCCCGTGACGGGTCCGGTGGACATATTGACGGGCTCAAGCGGTGTAATGGCGGATAATCTGGATGCGGCCATTTCCGGGGCACTGGCACTGGATCCTGCAAACTGCGGAGAAGTGGCCCAACAATATAGCTGGGAAGCCAGCGCGCGGCAGTTTCTCGATGGCCTGGTTCCGGTTGATCCACGGCCGTCGGCACATTTGTCTCGGCGATTTCTGGCAAAAGTCATGCTGGCGCGTGCGTGATTGCTATTGTTCGGCGCAAACATCTTGCCGACAGCGACGGGATCGCTTACATAGGGGTTCAGAAAGGCCGTCTCCGCAAGGGGGCGGCCCTTATTTTGTGGAGATTTGGCCGTGGCCGCAGGAAACAGCAACGAAACCCTTACCCCGCTCATGCCGCATGCAACCGCAAGCTGGCTGGTCGACAACACTGCTCTCAGCTTTGAACAGATTGCCGAATTTTGCGGGATTCACATCCTCGAAGTAAATGCGATGGCAGATGATCTGGCTGGTTCCAAATATACGGGACGCGATCCGGTGCAGGCGCATGAACTGACGAATGACGAAATCGCCAAGGCCGAGGCCGATCCGGAATATCGGATGGTCTTGCAAAAGGGTCCAGACCAGGTCCGTCGGACCAAGGGGCCGCGTTACACACCGGTCTCCAAGCGGCAGGACAAGCCCGATGGTATTGCCTGGCTGCTGCGCAATCATCCGGAAATTTCGGATGCGCAGGTCGGCAAGCTGATCGGCACAACTCGTACGACGATCAATGCCATCCGGGATCGCGAACACTGGAATATCGCCAATATCGTTCCCAAGGATCCGGTGACGCTCGGCCTCTGTTCCCAGCGCGAACTGGACGCTGTGGTTGCCAAGGCTGCGAAGAAGGCCGGAATTGAGCCTGAAGTACCGGAAGATCGCAAGCTGGGCGGGGACAAGGAAGCCCTGATTGCCGAACTGCAGGAAGAGCGGGCCCAGGCCGAACGCGATGCGGAAGCGGCGCTGGCTGCGGAATCGGGTGAGGGCGAAGAGCCGGCCAAAGAGCTGACAGCAGATAACCTGTTCAAGGACAGCTGAGCGATCCGCCGCATCGGTGTGATCGGGGCATGTTTTAACTAACCGATTAAATTCGGTTGCGCCTGTCTGCGACGGGTGTACAGTTGCAATCATGGATGCGCCGCGCAAAACACCAGCCTATGATGCCACGCTGGCAGATCACGGTTTTGATCCGATTGAAGCCGAGGGACTGACCTATCCGCTCGGCGATTTTGAACCCGCCTATGGCGAATATTTCAAGCTGATGCCCGGCATCGGCTGGACCCGGACTCCGGTTCCGGGGCCGCTGGGGCACATCAACAACTGGGTGCTGGACGATATTCACGACAATGGTGAACCCGGTTTCGCGATTGTCGACACTGGCCTGTTCATGCCCGCTGTCATCGAATCCTGGAAAAAGCTGTTTGAAACCGGCCTGGACGGGCGCAAGGCAACTAAGATTGTCGTGACCCATTATCACCCGGATCATGTCGGCTGTGCGGGCTGGCTAGCCAACCGTTTCAAAGCGCCGGTATATATGAACCGCACCGAGTGGCTGATGGCGCGCATGCTGATCGCTGATAATGGCGAAGAAGTGCCTGCGGAAGCCCTTGAACAATGGCGCTTTGCCGGGTGGGAACAGCATCTCATTGACAATTTCGCACAGAAAGGCTGGGGCCGCTTTGCCCGCGCCGTGTCACGACTGCCATTGGGACATATCCGTCTCGACGAAGATGATATTCTGCCCATCGGCGGGAATGACTGGCGGATCATGATCGGTAATGGTCACACGCCCGAACATGCGTGTCTGGTCGATGACCGCAATCATGTGATGATCTCCGGAGACCAGATACTGCCTCGGATCACCTCGAATATTTCCGTCATGCTGAGTGAACCTACCGCTGATCCGCTGGGCGAATGGCTGAACAGCATCAAACGGTTTCGGGCGGTGCTGGATCCCGATCTGTTGATACTCCCGGCTCATGGCCGTCCGTTCAAGGGCGCGTTGCAACGCCTCGACACGCTGGCAGCACGGCACAATGAAGCTCTCGATGATCTCGCCGATGCTCTGGCTGAAAAACCGATGCGCGTCGTCGACAGTTTCCCGCTGCTATTTTCGCGGCCAATTGGCGAGGATGTCATCGGCATGGCCTCCGGAGAAGCGATGGCCACGCTGCGACACCTCGAATATACGGGCCGCGCGGTGCATGAGATGAAAGACGGTACCGCCTGGTACAGCGCGACCTAGGGCACGGCTGGTTCGGCGTCGGGATGTGCGATGCCTTTCGTGTGGCAGTGCAACCCGTATCCCCGAAGAAAAACCGCAAGAGCAATCAGCGACACTATTCCTGCCAATCCGAATGGTGCGCCAGGCAGATAAGCAAGGGCACCGGGAATGGTGAAGGCCGCGAACACTGCGGTAAAAATCGGGGGTCCGATGACCGAAGCAATACTCTGAAGGCTGGCGACCGCTCCTTGCAGTTCGCCCTGTGTTTCGTCGGAAACGGCTTTGCTCATCAGGCCGTTGATCGAAGGTTGGAACAGTCCCTGCAGCGCACCAATGGGAATGGCGATTGCGAGCATCCAGCCATCCCCGGGCCCGGCTATCACATAAACCACTGTACTGAGCGCCATGCCCAGGGCACCGATAATAACCGCATTGCGCTCGCCCATGCGGGGGATCAGTACCCGGATCAAAACGCCCTGAACCAAGGCCGCGCCAACACCGACAAAGGCCAGCGCCAGTCCGACGGTAAATCCGCTCCAGCCGAAATTTTCGATAGCGTAAAAGGCGAAAACCACCGGGTAAACGACATGCGCAGTCATCCAGATAGTGAGTGCTGCAGCATACCACAGCACCACCGGGTTCTGTCCCCCCAGTCCCTGCAGGGCCACGACCGCATTGGCACGTGCGACATTGAACGGGCGACGTTTCTCTTTCGGCAAGCTTTCCTTCAGCATGAAAAAACCGAATATCAGATTGACTGCGGCCAGCGCCCCCGCCGCGAAAAAGGGCAGGCGGGTACCATATTCACCCAATATCCCGCCAATTGCTGGCCCGAAAATGAAACCTAGTCCAAAGGCGGCACCGATCAAACCGAAATTCTGGGACCTTTTCTCCGGCGTCGTAACATCGGCGATATAGGCATAGGCGGTACTGAAGCTGGCTCCAATGATACCGGCAACGATGCGTGCCACGAACAGCCACAGTAGCGACGGTGCAAAGCCCATCAGCGTATAGGCGATCGCATAGCCGCCGAGCGCGCCGAGGAGGACGGGTCGCCGTCCGAAACGGTCCGAGAGATTTCCGATGATCGGTCCGAACACAAATTGCATGGCGGCATAGGCAAAGGCCAGCCAGCCGGCATCAATCGCGGCGTCGGACAAGCTGTCACCGGTAATCTCGGTGATCAGGGTCGGGAGAACCGGCATGATGATACCGAATCCGATCATGTCGATCAGCACGACCAGAAACACGAAAAGAATGGAGCTTTTCGAGGCTGTCGCCACCGCTGTTCCATCCTTTGTCATGAATTCAGTTCCATCATCCTCAAGACCGATCGGAAGGCAGGGCCAGGAAAAAGCCGGACGGCCGCCACGAGGGGTCGATGTCTGTTAAACATTGTTCCGGCCCGAATGCTACAAATAACATGTGCTTTGTCGGCTTTTTTGGGCAAATCCGGCAGCTGTTTTGGATTGTCAGTATCGGTGCATTGACTTACACTGTTGTCAATGACGCCGCGTCTCCCGCCATATCTATCGGAAAGCCCCCTCCATGTCTGACTCCAGCGCGCCCATCTGGAAATCCCGCTACAATCATCCGACGGCCTGGGACCAGTTCTATTCTCCGCTGTCGATGCCCGGGATGTTTTTCCTTTCGGCAGGTCGTCGTGGCGAGAGTAATCTGCTCGATTTCATGGGCCGGAAATACAGCTATGCAGAAGTGGCAGCGGGCGTCGTGCGCGTCGCTAGCGGATTGCAGAATATGGGTGTCAAAAAAGGCGATCGGGTAGGCCTCTTCCTGCCCAATGTCCCCCATTATGTCTCGGCCTATTACGGGGCGATGGCGATCGGGGCCACGGTCGTGAATTTTTCGCCGCTCTATACGGTGGAAGAGCTCAATCACCAGGTGGAAGACAGCGGGACAAAGATTCTCTTCACCATGTCGGCGACTGCCCTGTTCCCGACCGCCTACGAGGTGTTGCAGCAGTCAAGCCTCGAAAAACTGGTGGTGGGCAGCGTTGCCGGAGCACTTCCGGCAGGCAAGGCGCTGTTTTACAGCCTGTTCCGCCGCAAGGAAAACGCGCCCCAGCCGGATGATGACCGAATCATCCCGTTTGCGGATCTGACCGACAATGACGGCAAATATGTCGCGCCCAATATTCGCCCGGAAAAGGATATTGCGCTGCTTCAATATACTGGCGGAACCACGGGTACACCGAAAGGCGCGATGCTCAGCCATCAGAATCTCACTGCCAATGCCCGCCAGATCAACGGCATAGATCCCTATATTGACGATGATGACCGGCTGATGGGCGTCCTGCCGTTCTTTCATGTCTTCGCCAATAGCGCGGTGCTCAATCGCACCGTGCAGCGCGGTGGTGAAATCGTGATGCTGCCGCGATTTGATGCGAAACAGACGCTGAAAGCGATCACCCGCAACCGGATCACGGCCATGCCAGGTGTGCCGACCATGTATCAGGCACTGCTCGACCATCCGGATATCGACAAGACCAATTTCTCGTCTCTGAAAGTCTGCGTTTCCGGAGGAGCGCCACTGCCGCTCGAGCTCAAGAAGAAATTCGAGGCGAAGACTGGTGCCAAGCTGGTGGAGGGCTATGGGCTCACCGAAAGCTCCGGTGTCGTCAGTGCCAATCCTTATGCCGGTCTCAACAAGCCGGGAACAATCGGGCAGCCGGTACCGGGCACGCTGGTCAAGCTGGTAGACAAGGAGGATCCGACACGGGAAGTGCCGGAAGGAGAACCCGGTGAACTGATCTTTTCCGGTCCGCAGGTGATGCAGGGATACTGGAATCTCCCCGAACAGGATGACCAGGTTTATGTTGATGGCTTCCTGCGGACCGGGGACGTCGCCGAGATTGACGAGGACGGTTATATCCGCATCGTTGACCGGCTGAAGGACATGATAGCTGTTGGCGGTTTCAAGGTTTTCCCGAGCCA
>JBCBZY010000363.1:0-2619 GCA_039815115.1 Pseudomonadota bacterium
CATTGATCACCGAGGGAGACAATTTGGAAAAGTCCGGTGTGAACAGAAATGCGAGAGCTTTGGCAAATTCACCGGTAAAGGCCCCGTATATGGTGATCAGCACCAGCAATACGAAAAAGGCTGGCATCAATATCGTCGCGGCCTTTTCGATACCGTCGGTCACGCCGCGCGCCACAATCCAGATGGTGACGCCCATGAACAGCACGTGCATGCCCAGCAAAAGCCAGTTATTTTCAAACAGATCGGTCATTCTGGCGGAAATAAGGTCGGGATTCTCCGCCGCCAGAGCGCTGGCCAGAGGATTGCCCGAGAACAGGGCGCCGAAAAAGTCGACAGCCATAACCCCGACATAATAGAGCACCCAGCCGGCGACGACGCTGTAAAAGGTCAGGATCGCACCTGCACCCAAAATGCCGAAACCGCCAAACAGGCCCCAGCTGCGGCTGACACCGGAATCTTCCGCGACTTTCACGACGCTGTGATAGGCATCGCTGCGGCCATGGCGTCCGATCAAAACCTCGGACAATACCATTGGCAGTCCGATGAGCACCACACAGGCAATGTAAACGAGAACAAAGGCACCACCGCCATTTTCACCGGCGAGCGTCGGAAAACGCCAGATATTGCCCAGTCCGACGGCAGCGCCGACCGCCGCCAGTATAAAGGCCCATCGCGAGGACCATCCTTCTCCACCTGGTGCAACTGCGCCTGCCATATAAACTCCCTAACTTGTGTTTCCGTCTCTGCGGATTCTTGCGCTCGTACCTAGACTCTCGAAAGCATCGGGCCAAGCGGTTTCCCGGCGAAAATATGCACATGGAGATGGGGGACCTCCTGATGCCCGTGCTTGCCGATATTGGCGAGCAGCCGGTAACCCGGCTCGACCATACCTGCGGAACGGGCGACGTGGCCAACGGCTTTCACAAATCCGACGATCTCTGTTTCACTCGCTGTTGCCGAGAAATCGTCCCAGCTGACATAGCGTCCCTTGGGTATCACCAGGATATGATCGGGCGCCTGGGGGTTAATGTCGTGAAAGGCCAGCGCATGTTCGTCCTCATAGACGGTCTTGTTCGGGATCTCGCCGCGCAGGATTTTCGCGAATATATTGTCGTCATCATAGGCTTGCGTTGCATCAATCGCCATTGTCAGTCCTTTCGCGCCGCTTTTTCGGCCAGTCCGGAAAGGCCTTCCCTAGTCGACAATTCGGTCAGAACATCATCTATCGACAGATCCATGTCGGCCAGCAATACCAGCAGGTGGAACAGCAGATCCGCCGCTTCCCCAGTCATTCCGGCCTTGTCATCCTGAACCGCGGCAATCACCGCCTCGACCGCTTCTTCGCCCAGCTTTTCGGCTATTTTTGCGCGGCCCTTGCTGGTCAGGCTCGCCACATAACTTCCGGACGGATCGGCCGTACGCCGTTGCCGGATCGTGGATTCGAGATTTTGCAATATGTCACTCATGCAGCGGGTTTTGCGCGCGGGACGCGCCGCAGGTCAAGCCTTTGCGGAATTTCCCCTGCTATTCCTCCGCATTGGCTCGCACCGCGCGCTGGATGCGGGCAAAGAAAAGGGCCGCTGAAACCCCCGTTTGCGACCCTTTCCCGCTACGTCGACAGCATAAATGCTTCGCGCAGCTAACTGAATGTCTCGCTATCTGCTGTTTCGGTGCCTCTTGGCCGCATAGCGACCGACCACCAGCCCGGTGATACCGAGTGCCAGCATGATGATATTGGATGGTTCGGGAATGGGCGTGCCGTCCTGTTCCGTGTGCGAAGGGACAGATACTGATCTGTTCGCAGCGGCGCCGGATTTGACAGTTTTTTCTGCAGGGGCCGGTTCAGCGCTCACAGGAGGTGCGCCGGTGACAATTATGCAGGCGGCTGTAGCCACAACCGAAAGTCGGGACAAAATCATTCCACTACTCATATTTTTGGCCATGCAGCCAAAAAACCCGCATGAATGAGGCACGCAAAAACGTTGCCAAAACGCGTATTCAGAGCGGTTTCAGGTGTTTCAGTGGTTAACGGGATGTAACACGAACGGGATTCTGTAAGTTAATCCGACATTAACCATAAGATCAATTTTGGCGCACGAATTCAATCAGATAGGGAGGTCTTCTGATATCACAAATCTAATTTTGGAAAGACTATTGGTCGCGGTTTTTCCGGCGACGCTGGATCAGTCGACCGGCGACAAGGCCACCCGCTCCCAGGCCAAACAGCACGAATACAGCCGGTTCGGGAACCGGAGTGCCGCCCGTGGATCCGCCCGGATGTCCGCCGGTTGAACCGCCGCTAGAGCTGCTCGAACTGGACGAACTGCTGGAGCTGCTGGAACTGGACGAGGACGACGAAGAACTTGTCGATCCGCCAAAACTGGAGGAACCGCCGGTCGAAGTCGAAACGCCGCCTGTGGAGGTGGACACGCCACCTGTCGAGGTGGACACCCCACCGGTAGAAGTGGAGATACCGCCCGTCGACGTCGAAGTAGAACCGCCGCTGGTAGAGGACCCGCCTGTGGAAGTGGATGTGGAACCGCCGGTGGATGTCGAACTGATAGTGCCGGAACTGCCACCATAGCTGGAAGACCCGCCTTTGCCGGGTTTTTCATAAGA
>JBCBZY010000297.1:0-3621 GCA_039815115.1 Pseudomonadota bacterium
AACGGCAGTCCGGCCTCGCGCAGCATGGAAATTGCCACGGTCGTCTTCGGCATTTGCATCAGGGAAAGAATCCCTTCCTGCATCCGTGCGCCGCCCGCCGCGGTGAAGATGATATAGGGGCACTGTTCATCGAGCGCCCGGTTGGCACCATCAACAAAGGCCTGACCCACCGCGAGGCCCATGGATCCGCCCATGAAAGCAAAATCCTGCACGCCGACCACGCACGGCTGCTCTTCGATCGTGCCGAACACCGTGATCAGCGCGTCCTGTTCTTCGGTTTTCTGGCGCGCCGCTTTCAGCCGGTCAGTATATTTTTTCTGATCCTTGAATTTCAGCGGATCTTCTTTCACCGCAGTGAAAGGGATGATCTTCCAGCTATTCTCGTCCATGATCTGTTCAAAGCGCAGCATCGGACCAATTCGGCCGTGATGTTCGCATTTCGGACAGATGTGCTGATTTTCCTCATATTCCTTGAGAAACACCATCGCCTCGCAATTGCGGCACTTGTGCCAGAGATTGTCCGGGGTCTCCTTCTTCGTTATCGAAGCGATCTTGTTGCGGACGTTGCTCAGCCAGGACATGGTTCAGTTCCCCAAAATTTCAGCGTGCGCTTCTGATAGCATCGGAAAGCAATTTGACATAGTCCCGAACATGCGGTCCGGCCTCGCTGCCATGCTCTCCGACAATCTCGACAATGGCCGATCCGACGACCACGCCATCGGCCACACGGGCAATATCGGCGGCCTGTTCCGGTGTGCGGACACCAAAGCCAACAGCGATCGGCAGATCGGTCTGCGCCTTCAGTTTGGCGACGGCCGCGGCGATGCTGTCCTGGGCGGCTTGTTGCTGGCCAGTGATGCCTGCGACCGAAACATAGTAGAGAAAACCCGTTGCGTTATCGAGTACAGCGGGCAGGCGGGCCTCGTCCGTGGTCGGCGTCGCTAGCCGAATGGTGGCGATATCCTGTGCTCGCAGAGCAGGGCCCAGACTGTCATCCTCTTCGGTCGGAATATCAACGCAGATCACACCATCCACGCCCGCAGAAGCGCATTGCTCCGCAAACCAGTCCGCCCCGCGGATGGTCATCGGATTGGCATAGCCCATCAGCACCAGCGGCGTATCGGGATGACACTCCCGAAACGCGCTGGCGATCGCAAAGATATCGGCCGTGTTGGTACCCGCGCCAAGGCTGCGGATGTTGGCTTCCTGAATGGAAGGGCCGTCCGCCATTGGATCAGTGAATGGCATGCCAAGTTCGATGATATCCGCGCCGCCTTCGACCAGCGCGTCGAGGATGGTGGCCGTATCGGCTGGAGAGGGGTCGCCGCCAGTGACAAAGGCGACAAGCGCCGCACGGTCGGCGGGGAAGGATTGAGAGAGGCGGGTCATGGGTTCCCTCCACACAACCCGTCACCCTGAACTTGTTTCAGGGCCCATTTATCGATTTGAAGCAGGTTCGGTGAAGGCACGATTGGTGCTGAAACGAGGTCAGCATGACGGGAGAGAGAATTTGCCGTGTGCATCATTTGATTTTGTGGTCCGGATAAGTGTTTCGATAGCGCTTGATTTCGCCGTACAGGAAGTAAATCCCGATTGGTATCGCCACTGCCCAACTATATTCGTTTATCTCATATCCATCGCCCGTCAGATAACTGTAACCTGGCGAAACGATGTAAATGAAAAGCCCCAAAACCGCGATATACTTGGCCAGCCTGTTGACGAAGCTGACAATCACATCTCCGTCCCCAGTGCCTCGGCGACGGTGAAAATATCCTTGTCTCCGCGTCCGCAGAGATTGGCCAGAATGATCTGCTCCCGATCCATCTTCGCCGCTTCCCGCGTGACTGCAGCAATGGCGTGGCTGGGCTCCAGGGCCGGGATGATGCCTTCGGTGCGGCAGAGCAGCTGGAAGGATTTCAGCGCTTCGTTGTCGGTTGCGCTGTCATAAACAACGCGGCCGGATTCTTTCAGCCAGCTATGCTCCGGTCCGATCCCGGGATAATCGAGCCCGGCGCTGATCGAGTGGGCTTCGTCAATCTGGCCATCTTCGTCTTGCAACAGGTAAGTCTTGTTGCCGTGGAGGATGCCGGGTCCGCCGCCCGCGAGGCTCGCTGCATGTTCCTTGTCCAGGCCGCGTCCGGCGGCTTCCACTCCGAGCATTCTGACCTCGCGGTCATCGAGGAAGGGATGGAACAGTCCGATGGCGTTGGAGCCACCGCCAATGGCCGCCACCAGCAGGTCCGGCAGTTTCCCGGTCCGTTCCAGCATCTGCGCGCGGGCTTCCTTGCCGATCACCGACTGAAAATCGCGCACCAGTTCCGGATAGGGATGCGGCCCCGCAGCGGTGCCGATAATGTAGAATGTATCATGGACATTGGCGACCCAGTGGCGCAGCGCCTCGTTCATCGCGTCTTTCAGCGTTGCCGAACCGCTGGTCACCGGTACCACTTCCGCACCAAGCAATTTCATACGGAAAATATTCGGCTTCTGCCGCTCGATATCGGTCGCGCCCATGAAAATCGTGCAGGGAAAGCCAAAGCGTGCGCAGACAGTAGCCGTCGCCACGCCATGCTGACCGGCCCCGGTTTCGGCGATGATCCGGGTCTTGCCCATGCGCCGGGCGAGCAGGATCTGGCCGATGCAATTGTTGATCTTGTGCGCGCCGGTATGGTTGAGTTCGTCGCGCTTGAACCAGATCTGCGCACCTTTGCCCTCCGGCGCATCCTTGCGGACTTCGTCGGTCAGCCGCTCGGCATAGTAGAGCGGCGAGGGGCGCCCGACATAATGCTCGAGCAGATCATCAAATTCCTCGGCGAAAGCCGGGTCCTGCTGCGCCGCCCGATAATGGTTTTCCAGATCAAGGATCAGCGGCATCAGCGTCTCGGCGACATAGCGCCCGCCAAATTCGCCAAAATGCCCACGGTCATCAGGCTGGTTGCGGAAACTGTTGGGGGATGTTTCGTTCATGGGTGCGTTCATATCCGTTCGTGCCGAGCTGGTTGAAGTGCGAACCCTTGCCACTATCACCCTGTGACAGGTTCAGAGTGAACGGGTTTTACTTTGCAGCCTCAAATTCCTGAACCGCTTGGCAAAAGGCAGCGATTCTGTCCACATCTTTGACGCCCGGCGCGGATTCCACGCCCGAGGATACATCAACCAGTTTGGCCTGTGTGGCGGTCAATGCCTCGACCACATTGTCCGGATCGAGACCGCCGGCCAGACCCCAGGGTATCTGATGCTCATGATCGGCAAGCAGCGACCAGTCGAATGACGTCCCGGTCCCGCCCGGCAGAGCTTTGGCAGGCGCATCAAATAACAGCATGTCGGCCGAAGTGGCATAGCGACTGGACTTGACCAAGGTCGGCTTGTCCCGGACGCCCAGCGCTTTCCAGATTTCCAGCCCGCTATTATCCCCGACCAGCTTCAGCCAGTCCGGCGTTTCGCTGCCGTGAAACTGGATGATATCGGGCCGGACATCGCCAATGGCCTGGCCGGTCAGTTTGGGATCTGCGTTGACGAGCAGCAGCACGACCTTGACCCGGGTTCCCGCATGTTTGCGAAGCTCCGCGGAACGTTCCAGCGAAACGTGGCGCGGGCTTTTCGCGAAATGGACGAGGCCGA
>JBCBZY010000338.1:0-2979 GCA_039815115.1 Pseudomonadota bacterium
CCTTTAGCGCCGGCGCAGATATTAGCGAATTTGCCACCGGTTCCACCGATCCCGAATGGCGCGCCCGCAATCAGGCGGCAATAGGCCGGGTCCAGCATGAACTGGCACAGGCCCCCAAGCCGACCCTTGCAATTATTGATGGTGACTGTGTGGGCGGCGGCTGCGGGATCGCGCTGGCCTGCGATATGCGGGTAGCCGGACCGAAAGCGCGTTTCGGAATAACGCCTTCAAAACTGGGGCTGGTCTATCCGCTCCATGACACCAAATTGCTCGTCGATCTCGTCGGGCCTTCGCAAGCCAAACGGATTTTGTTCACTGGCCAATTGCTGTCGGCTCAGCAGGCGCTCGATATCGGTTTAATTACCATCTTGGCTGACGATCCCTATGCAGAGGCTGAAGCAGTGGCTGCCACAATGGCGTCGGTCTCTTCGCACAGCCAGACGATGAGCAAGTCGATCATCAAACGGATATTGGATGGGCAGGCGGATGATGATGCCGAGACATCTGCTTTGTTCGATGCTGCCTTTGAAAGCGATGATTTCAAGGAAGGTGTCAGCGCATTTATGGAAAAAAGAAAGCCGGAATTTTGATATGACACATGCCCTGCAACATGGTTCGATATTGGGCGGGGTGGCGACAGTGCCCGATCTGGAAGCGGCGTTGAAAGACTATCACGATGTGCTGGGTATGGAGGTCGCGGAAAACGCGGCGCTGGGCGATGATCTGGCACAGGGCTGGAACTGTCCGAGCAGCGCGGGCGCTCCTATGGCGGTGCTGCAACCGGCCAGTGGGGCTGATTGTTTCATCCGTCTGGTCGAGCAGCCCGATCATCCGGATTTCAAGCCGACGACCACTTATGGCTGGGCGGCCTATGAGCTGACGGTTGAAGATGTATTCGGCTGGCCGGACCGGTTGAAAGGAAGCGGCTTTGATATCATCGGCCCGCCGAAAGAGTTGGAAGGTTTACCTTTTTTCGTGCCGATGCAGGTTCTCGGCACCGGCCGCGAAATGGTCTATCTCAACGAAGTGCGCGAAGATACGCCTTCGACCGATTTGCCCAAGGCCCGGTCGCTGACCGATCATATTTTCATCGTGATATTGGCGACACCGGATCGAGCCGGAACCGTGGACTGGTATCGCGACCAGTTGCATCTGACCGTTGGTGATACCTACACGCTCGAATATAGTATGATCAATGAGGCGTTCGGAAAGCCGGCAGGCACTGTGTCTGACCTCACCATGGTTCAAAATGACCGCATGCCGATCGTCGAGGTGGATGATTATCCGGAAGAGGCAACAGCAAGGTTAAGGCATGACGGCATGTTACCACCGGGCAATGCACTCGTGACGCTGGCGGTCGATGATCTGGATGCGATCGCAATCGACTGGATCGCACCGCCACAGGCGCGGGCCGGGGCGCTCTATCGGGATCGCCGTACCGCGACGGCTCTTGGTCCGGCGGAGGAATTGCTGGAACTGATCGAGATCGGTTAGCCGCTGGCGGCTCAGCGGCGATGCTGACCTGCTTGCCATTGGTCTGATGTGTATAAAGTGCTCGCCGAATCAAACGGCTTGTCTTCAAGCTCCGTTGCTAGGCTGTCATTCCACCGGTTGAGAAAACCGAACATGCTGATCACGGCCATAATCTCGGTTTTCTGGCGTTCGTCGTAAAAAGCATCCAGTGCTGCGAAATGTGCATCCGTGGCGGCATTGGGCACCTGTCCGGCGGCAAAGGCTAGGTCCAGCGCCGCCCGTTCGGCTTCGCTGAACAGGTCGCTGGATTGATAGTCCCAGACCGCTTTCACCTTCTCCTCATCGACACCGACATCACGTGCGCCCAATGTCGTATGTGCCTTGCAATATTGGCATCCAGCCGCCGCGCTGACCACTGCCCCGATCAAGCGTTTCAGGCCATTATCGATGGTGCTGTCACCATAGATCACGCTGACCAGTCCGCGAAACGCACCCAGTAATTCTGGCCAATGCGCCATGGTCATGACGCTATTGGGCACATAGCCCATCAGGTTTTCAGAAAATTTGAGAGCCGCCTGCGTCTCATCAGGCAATTCATCCATTGTCAGCGGCGTGATGCGGGTCATTTTCTGGTCTCCTCAGGGGCTGTGAAAGCCTACCATATCTTGCCGCCAATCCAGTCGCCAGCGGCGGCGGTAAATTCTTTTATGCGGATATCGGCCCAGATGTCGGCATGAAAATAGGGGTCAGCTTCCAGCTGCGCACGGGCCTCTTCGGCTGTCTCGGCCTTGACGATCAAAAGCGATCCCACCGTGTCGCCTTGGGCATTTTTTAGCGGTCCTGCGACGAACAGATTGTCGATTGTCTTTTCGATATGAGTAAAATGCGCGCCGCGTGTGTCGAGGCGCTTTTGTTCGGTGCCCGGTTTGTCGGTGCAATAAATAGAAAAGGCCTTCATGATGTTGTCCTGTCCAGAAATTTCAATATTTCCGTTGCCGTTTTTTCCGCCGCTTCGTCAAGGACCGCGCGCTTGATATCCAGCCGTTCAACCAGTGTGGCATTGGACATGATGTCGGCTGCACGTCGCGTCGCGTCCAGTAGTCCCGATTGCGAGGCCAATATCATCGTCTCGTGCGTGACCGCTGGCAATCTTGCATCGACATCATAGCTGAAGGCCGCATGGAAGGCCTTGTTCATCAATCTTCCGGGGCGCAGTTGCTCTGTGAACATCTCAAAGCTGCGCTCGGGCGTCTGGCTATCGATACGTTTGGTCATCCCGCGTTCCCATGGTCCTTCAAGGCAGGCCAGATCAGGTGTGATTTCGAAGGTCCTGGCGCTTCCGGATCGGAACTTGGCGCTCGTTTCGGCATCAAAGGCCGGCACGTCTACCATCGCCAGAAGTCGGATTTTTTCGGGCGCGGTCAGGGCCATTTCGGCCGCCACGAGATTGCCGGTGTGAAAGCCCATCAGGTCCACCGGGCCGCCGCCGGATTGGTCATCAACCAC
>JBCBZY010000299.1:0-3574 GCA_039815115.1 Pseudomonadota bacterium
GCGCAGACCGTTGATAAAGGCGTTGAACGTACCCCCGAGCCCCTTGTTGAGCGCGCGCGAAACATAGGTGTCATTTGTCGCCCGGCGGGTTGCCACATCCCGGATCGTCAGCCGTGGTTCGAGATACCATTGCTCGTCGAGCACCTGCTGTCGCAGTGACTGGCTCTCTGCTGTCCAGTCGCGCTGCTCGACTACATCTTTCAACCGCTCCAGCGCCGTAATTTTGGGAAAGGCTTCGCGGATCGAAGACAGCGCGTCAAAACCGGCAAAGGCGACGAGAATGATCATGAACAGCAAGACCGGATATTGCTGATTGTAGCTTAGTGACGTTACCCAGACGTTCACGATTTCCAGCAGCAGCCAGGCGAGCGCAGCAATACCCGCCAGCCAGAACAGGCGAATAATCCAGCGAGGTTCAAAATCCGATGCTGCCGATTGGGTCGCTTGCAGATACTGGCGGTACTGCCGGAGCATCCTGGCCGTTGCGACCACCACCCAGCCGACCCCCAGCAGCACCAGCCCGCTTTCCACCGGGACGATATAGGGGACATGGAAGGCCTCGTCATAAGCCCATTTCGACTTGTAATCGCCCAGCGCGGTGAACGCCCACAGATAGTAGATTGTCTGGATCAAACCCGGCATCAGCAGATATTTGCGCCAGCCCAGCGGCTGGTCGTGCATCAGGCACCAGGCATGCAGGTAGAAAAGCGCCGGGATCCACAATTTGGTGTTGAACGGAAAATAGGTCAGCCCCGGCCACACCGTATAGAAATTGGCATATCCGAGAATCTGTGGCGTCATCAGGAAGGCTGCAGCGAACAGCGTCGCCGCGAGAAACATGCTGGCACGGCGCTCGACTGAACGGAGTAGCAGAAACAGGACGCAGCCATAGACCGGCAAGGCCGCGGCCAGCATCAGTGCGCTGCGCCAGCCGATATCGATATTCGCCGGATCACCCATTCCCGTTGCCCAGACCTATCCCGCGGCCTTGACGATTTCGGCCCAGCCCGCTTCGTCGATCACTTCTATCCCCAGTTCCGTGGCCTTCTTCATCTTCGAACCGGCACCCGGTCCCGCAACCAGCAAATCGGTCTTGGCGCTGACCGAGCCCGACGCCTTGGCGCCCAGCGCTTCCGCCTGCGCCTTGGCTTCATCGCGGCTCATTGTTTCCAGCTTGCCGGTAAAAACCACGGTCTTGCCAGCGACGGCGCTGTCGCGGGTTTCAACGATATAGTCGGGTGGTGTGACTTCACCGAGCAAATCGTCCCAGACCGCCTGATTATGCGGTTCATGGAAGAAATCGGCCAGCGCCTGCGCCACGGTTGGACCCACCCCATCTATTTCGGTAATTTCTTCCCGCACCGCGTCATCCTCGCGCGCCGCTTTCCCGATTTCGGCGAGTTTTTCCAGGGTAACGAAATTCTTCAGCAGATCCCGCGCTGTCACCGCGCCGATATGCCGGATTCCCAGTCCGAAAAGCAGCCGCGCCGCGTCCGCGGATCGTTTGTTTTCCACAGCCGCCAACAAATTATCCACAGACTTTTCCTGCCAGCCGTCACGTGCGAGAATTTCTGCGCGATGGCTATGCAGACGGAAAATATCCGCAGGACTCTCGATAAAGCCAGCCTCGATAAATTCCGCGATGCTCTTTTCGCCAAGCCCGTCAATGTCCAGCGCCGCGCGCGAGACAAAATGCACCAGGCGCTGAAAACGCTGGGCCGGGCAGATCAGGCCGCCCGTGCAGCGAACATCTACTTCACCTTCTTCAGCCACCGCTTCGCTGTCACATTCGGGGCATTTTTCCGGGAAAATATAGGGATCGCGCTTCTCATCCCGGGTCAGGTTCTCTACCACCTGCGGGATGACATCCCCGGCGCGCTGGATCACCACCCGGTCGCCCCGGACGCACGCCCAGCCGCTCGATCTCGTCGCGATTGTGCAGCGTGACATTGGACACGACCACACCGCCGACCGTCACCGGTTTCAGCCGTCCCACCGGCGTCAGCTTGCCGGTTCGACCCACCTGAATATCGATGCTTTCCAGCGTCGTCTGCGCCTGTTCTGCCGGGAATTTGTGGGCCAGCGCCCAGCGCGGTGCCTTGGCAACAAAACCCAGTCGCCGCTGCCAGTCGAGCCGGTCGACTTTGTAGACCACACCGTCAATATCATAGGGCAGATCCGCCCGCTCCGCCTCGATATGGCGATAATGGGCCAGCATCTCCTCCAGCGCACCGAATCGCCGCACCAGCGGTGACAAAGGCAGGCCCCACGAAGCAATTGCCGTCATGACGTCAAACGCCGTTTCGCCGGGTAATTCACTGTGTACGCCCCAGCCATGGGCCCAGAACTTCAACGGGCGTTTTGCAGTGACGCTGGCGTCCTTTTGCCGCAGCGAGCCGGCGGCGGCGTTGCGGGGATTGGCGAACTGGCGGATTTTTTCGGGATCAAAATCGATCCCCTTGGCCTTTGCATCCGCCCGGCCTTCTTCCATCAGGCGGTCGTTCAGCCCGTCAAAGTCCGCCTTGGACATGTAAACTTCGCCGCGGATCTCAATGAGATCGGGGACTTCGTGCACCTGCGCAGGCAGGTGCCCATCACCAGCCATATCGTGAGACGTACCGGCACGAGATGGATCCCCGCCTTCGCGGGGATACAATGTGGTTGGTATGTCAGATATCATCCGCACATTGGCGGTCACATCCTCGCCAATCTGACCATCCCCGCGAGTGGCCGCCAGCACCAGCTCGCCCTTTTCATAGCGCAGCGAACAGGACAGACCGTCAATCTTGTCTTCAGCCGTGACCGCCACAGGCTCGTCCTCGGGCAAGTTCAGAAACCGCCGCACCCGCGCCAGCCATTCGGCGATATCCTCGTCCGAAAAGCCGTTGTCGAGGCTCATCATCCGCTGTTCATGAGTGACCTTGCTGAGCGGTGACGCCGCCACCGCTGCTCCCACCAGTCGGTTCGGACTGTCCTCGCGCACCAGATGCGGAAACGCCTCTTCCAGCGCCGTGTTCCGCTTCACCAGCGCATCATAGTCCGCATCGGAAATTTCCGGCGAATCCTCGGCATGATAGAGCTTGTTATGCTTAGCAATCGTCTTCGCGAGACGCATCAGTTCATTCGCGGCGTCGGCTTCGGAGAGGGATTCCTTTGACATGAGATCGATACTCAACGCGCAGTCAAAATCTTGGCGTAGCTATCAGAAATGTAGGAGTTATACCTCAAGATAAGTTTGGTGATTCTGCGTTTGCGCTCATCAAAATCGAATTTTTCATAGATATTCAATAGAAATTCTAAAGTGGATTGGTCATCCTGTGATTTGAAAACAGGCGACAAATAAATTCGAATTCCGAGATTTTTAAGTTCAACTTGCTCTTGATCGGTCAACTCTTCTTTCAAAGCCAAACTAGAATATTCCGAAAGACTGTCGATCAACTCGCAAATCAGTTGCAAATTTGACTGACCTCTTATTGAAACCACACTGTCTCGATATTGCCAACTGAACTTTTGCCAGTTTAGCGCGCCGCCGTATTTGGTATCGCGATCACTGGAAGCGGATTCAAGTTGGGCA
>JBCBZY010000329.1:0-3097 GCA_039815115.1 Pseudomonadota bacterium
ACCAGCCAGCACCAGTGTGCTGCCAGGTGCAGCGGCAGCCGATATCTGTTGCGCCAGGCCGATAAGCGGGCGGGCGAGGATATTGGCGATGATCAGGTCAAAGGGCGCGCGCTGGCGGATTTTCCGGTCATCGAGACCATTGCTTGCCACCAAGGCTATTGCATGGCGCCCGGTTCCGGTCTGAAAACCATTGAGCGAGACATTGCGCCGACCAACCTCGACCGCAACCGGATCGACATCGCTCGCCATCAGCCGGGCGACCGGCCATAAATGACGCGCGGCCATAGCCAGAAGTCCGGTACCGGTCCCGACGTCGATAATGTTGCGAAAATGCCGACCCTGGCGTTTCAGCTTGTCCAGCGTTTTCAGACACCCCTGGGTGGTTTCGTGATGCCCGGTTCCAAAGGCCTGACCGGCATCAATATGCAAATTCACGACATCCGGTTCGGACAGCGGCGCATCATTTCCGGTGTGAACATGGAAACGCCCGGCGCGGATCGGTTCCAGACCTTCCTGGCTCAGCGACACCCAGTCCGCGTCCGGCAGCTTTTCCGCTTCCGGTTTCGCCTTTGCGGCAAGGGCGGAGGGAGAGAGCTCAGCCAGACGCGCCAGCAATTCCGCGGTCGGCTTTGAGTCCGAATATATGTCGATCGCCCAAATGTCAGGGTCTGCCGCATCGACTTCCCGTGTCACGATCGACAAATCCAGGTCGGTCGCGCTTTCGCTCATTTCCTGCTCCGCGAGTTTTTCCGCTTCGGCACGGGTGCAGGGCAGGGTAATTTTCCAGCTTTCAGGCATCTGCCTTTTCCAGCGCCTCGTTGGCCTCCAGCCATTCTGATTCCGCCTGGTCGAGCGCATCCTGGACATCAGACCGCTTTTTCATCAGGTCGGTCATCGTCAGGCCCGCAAGGTCGTCGGTGGCGCTGTCCGGATCAAACATCGCCCGGTCAAGATCGGTGAGTTTCTTGCCAAGTTCCTCCATCTGCTTCTCCGCACGCGAGGCGGTCTTGCGCAGGTCAGCCTGCTGCTTGCGGCGTTCAGCGGCCTGACGCCGCTCGTTCTTGCGGTTGCCGCCGCTCTTTCCGCCTTGGTCCGGTCCGGATTTGCTCTCCTGATTTCGACCCAAAACAAAATCGGTATAGTCTTCCAGGCTACCGGCAAACTCATTCGCCTGCCCGCCATCGACCATTACCAGCCGATCAGCGGTCAGCTCGAGCATGTGGCGGTCATGGCTGACCATCATCACCGCACCCTGATATTCGTTAAGCGCGTGGACCAGCGCTTCGCGGGCATCGACGTCGAGATGGTTTGTCGGCTCGTCTAGGATCAGCAAATGTGGTGCGTCCCGCGTGATCAGCGCAAGGGCCAGCCGCGCCCGTTCGCCACCTGACAATTTGCCGACTTTGATCGTGGCCTTGTCTCCGGAAAATCCGAAACGGCCCAGTTGTGCGCGCACAGCTGCCGGTTTCGCGTCTGGCATCAGCCGGGTCATATGCTCCAGCGGTGTGTCTTCGGTATCAAGCTCTTCTACCTGATATTGCGTGAAATATCCCACGGTCAGCTTTCCCGACTTGCTGATTGCACCAGCCTTGGGCTCCAATTGACTCGCGATCAGGCGAGCGAGTGTGGTTTTGCCATTGCCGTTGCGGCCGAGCAGCGCGGTTCGGTCATCGGGATCCATGCGCAGGTTCAGTCCCGAAAGGACAACATTATCCCCATAGCCGACCGCTGCATCGTCCAGCGTAATCAGCGGCGGTTTCAGTTCCGACGGGCTCGGAAAATGAAAACTGAGCGAGGGATCCTCGATCGTTGCTGCAATCGGTTCCATCCGGGCCAGCGCCTTGATCCGGCTCTGGGCCTGTTTTGCACTGTGCGCCTTGGTCCGCCAGCGGTCGACGAAAGCCTGTAGCTTGTCCCGTTCGGCCACCTGCTTCACCCGCGCAGACTCCATTTGCGCTTGGCGTTCGGCGCGCTGTTTTTCAAATGCATCATAGCCGCCGGGATAGAGTGTTGTCTTGCCCCGCTGCAGGTGGAGGATGTGATCGACCACATTGTTCAGCAGATCACGCTCATGGCTGACCACTAATATCGTGGCATTATAGCTGGTGAGGAAATTTTCCAGCCAGAGCGTGGCTTCGAGATCGAGATGGTTGGAGGGCTCGTCGAGGAGCAGCAGGTCCGGCTGCGAAAACAGCAGGGCGGCCAGCGCCACCCGCATGCGCCAGCCGCCGGAAAAGCTGTCCATTGGCTGCTGTTGCGCGTCTTCGTCAAAGCCCAGCCCGACGAGTATTCGCGCTGCTCTGGAGGGTGCGCTGTGCGCCTCGATCACGTTTAGCCGTTCATGGATCTCTGCAATACGGTGCGGATCATCCGCCGTCTCCGCCTCCGCCAACAACTCCGCACGTTCGGTATCGGCCGCGAGAACCGTATCGAGAGGATTGGCGGCACCAGCCGGCGCTTCCTGTGCAATATAACCCAGCCGTGCGCCCTTTGGCATGTCGACCCGGCCATCGTCCGGCTCCAGCATCCCGGCAACAACCTTCATCAGCGTGGACTTGCCCGCCCCATTGCGCCCGATCAGCCCGACACGTGCACCCGGAGGCAGCGCCGCCGTCGCGCCGTCCAGAATGATTGTGCCGCCGAGACGGACGATAATGTTACTGAAGTTGAGCATCGCGGCTGGTTAGCGGAGCTTTGGGGATTCGGCTAGGGGCGAGGGGGTTAGTGGCGAGTTCGCTTTGTTCCGAAAGCGGACATAGACTAATACATTTCCACGTCCCAGCCACTCAGCTCGATGAGATATCGACCCACGGTGTGAGCAGCCCCTTGCTCAGGATTCCAACGGTTCACCATTTTGTATCCATCGGCATCGAACTACTCGAATATCCACTGACTGCCATCCAATCCGAAATCACACGCTTTTGGATACTTCTCAAACAAAGCCTCTGTTTCAAGGAGATCCTTCAATTTCTTCACTTGCTGGCCGGTCAATCGCAATTCCTTTGATCTACCCAACTGGCCTGGTTCATAGCCACCCGCGCCGGTCAATTCTTTTGCGATTAGCCTGAATCCATCGTCGTCAGATTCGATGCGGATG
>JBCBZY010000088.1:0-9432 GCA_039815115.1 Pseudomonadota bacterium
CGAAGATCGAGAAGCCGGCGGCGATTGACCGGCTGGAGGAAATTCTCGAACTGTCCGATGCTGTGATGGTTGCGCGCGGGGACCTTGGCGTGGAGCTGCTACCGGAACAGGTGCCGCCGCTTCAAAAGAAGATTGTGGCTGCGGCCCGCAAGCTGGGACGTCCGGTGGTGGTGGCGACACAGATGCTGGAATCGATGATCCAGTCCCCAACGCCGACGCGCGCGGAAGTATCCGATGTCGCGACCGCCATATATGACGGCGCCGATGCGATCATGCTGTCTGCAGAATCAGCTATTGGTGACTGGCCGATCGAGTCCGCCACGATGATGGACCGGATCGCAGCGCAGGTCGAAAGCGATCCTTCCTATGCCGAGCGAGTGCATTTCACCGAAACCATCCCGGACGAGACCACTGCAGATGCCCTCGCGGCAGCCAGCTACAATATCGCCCGAACGATCAAGACATCGGCAATCGTCTGTTTCACCACGTCCGGGTCGACCGCACGCCGCATGGCCCGTGAGCGGCCATCGGTACCGCTGCTGGTGCTGACCCCCAATCGCAGCACAGCACGCCGCGTCGGCCTGCTCTGGGGTGCCCATGCCGTGGTCACCCGGGACGTCAAGGATTTCGAGGAAATGATCGCCAAGGCCAAGCGCATGGCGCTGCGCCACAAGCTCGGCAAGGCCGGATCGCGGCTGATTGTCTGTGCTGGCGTGCCATTCGGAACGCCTGGATCCACCAACCTGCTGCACGTGGTGAGGCTGAGCGGGGATGAGCTCAAGCGAAGTTGACAGTCCGCTATGGGTCCAAAACCGGGCGTTGGAAAACAAGATGCTACCATCGCATCCATTATTTTTGGGCTGACGTGAAAAAGCCGGCTGGTGAGCATACCAGCCGGCTTTCCCGGACGAAAAGGTCAGCTTTCTACTCAGAACTCAAAGCGTACCTTCACACCGCCCGAATGGGACTGGTAATCAGATGCGAAACGCCCCTGATATTCCGCTCCGATGCTCAACCCGTTCTTGTTGACGAGGTTGAGACCGGCTCCGAGATCAAAGCGGGATTGAGAAGATTCACCCGCAGTCAGCCGGAAGCTGTCCAGTCCGCCATTGAAACTGCCGTTCACGCCAACACCGTCGCCGATCAGGTCATAGCTGTAGGCAATATTGGCAAAAGGAACGACCGACAGGTCCTTCGAGTCATCTGCCTTGCCGGCAATACGCAGACCCAGTGTCGCTTCCAGGAACTCGCTGCTGTCCGTATCGAGTGTCAGACCCAGACCGCCAGTTTCCGTGAAGCTGTCCTGCGACAGGCTGGCATAGCGGAGCCCCGCAGATGGCGTCAGAATGAAGCTACCGGTTTCCAGTGCATAACCGGTCGTCAGGCTTGCAATGATCCCGTCTGCATCGGATTCGCTGGTAATCGGAGCACCAACCGCAACACGGCTGCTTTCAACATCGTTGAACGAGTAGCCGAGTTCCGCATTGACGAAGGCTGATCCGAAATCCAGGCCTGCATAGGCGGAGATCTGATAGCTGTTCACATCACTTTGCGCACCGGCCAGGCCGTTGGCATCGATATCGATATCCGCATAGTTGAGCAGAACACCGACTGTGGCCGCTTCGCTGAGGCGTTTGTCGAGTCCGAGTGTGAAACCGATGGTGTCGGCATCATATCCCAGCGCGCTGAGGCTGTCCGCATCGCGGTCGGCATTGCGGTAGAAGATCTGACCCCAGATACCGGTTTCTTCTCCAGCCAGACGGTCCGTCAGCAAGCTGCTGGCGAAACGCTGTGTCTCGAAAATCTCCCGGGCAACACCATCATTGATAGCGGGCAACAGGGTCAGCGCAGTGGCCTCGAACTCTGCCGTGCTGGCTGCGGCGTTCAAACCGTCAAACACAGCGCCGGGCAGACGTCCATTTGCAACAGCCGATGTAATGGCCGACCCAAATCCGGAGATATTGGCATCAGCCGACACATTGCCGAGATCCGTCGCGGTTGGTGTAACCGTGATCGATCCCAGATCCACCTGGTAGTCGATCAGGAAATCATCATCCGTGACATTCACCGTGACACCATTGTCCGTGAAGGTCCCGGTCTCTGTCACCACGTTGATCGGCGCATTCAGGACCAGATCAGCAGAAGTCTGACTGGTCGTGATGTTGACCGTGCTGCCGGCTGCGAAGCTGGTATCACCATCCACCGCAAGACTGTCGACACCCAGATCAAAAGCGAGGGTGCCATCAACAGAAACCGATCCTTCGACACTGCGTGCTCCCGAAACTGTCACGGATGCAGGTGCAGCCACATTGACGGCCACATTCCCGGTAACATCACCTTCGAGCAGGCTTGTTCCACCAGCAAAGGTCAGATTGTCGAGCTGCGCTGAACCGACAAAGTCTCCGGTGATCGCCCCGCCATTCTGGACAAAGTTCAGTCCGGAAAAAGCGGAAGATGCATCAACAGCGACCGGGCCGGTCAGGGTGCCATTATTGAGGAAGTCACCAGTGAAGCCGATATTCTCGATGAGCACGGCCGGGCCAGTTTCGGATGAAATCGTGCCATTATTCACGATATCATCTGCCACGGTTACAGTGGTTCCTGCACCGGCGCCATTGAACAGACGCAGACCGGCAGAAGCGCCAGACGGCTGGGCATCGCCGCGACCGGCAATGGTTCCGTCATTGACCAGCGTGAAGCTGCGCACGTCACCGTCAGCAGTTCCCAGCTGGAATGACACACCGGACCCGGCAACACCGGCATCAATCGTGCCGCTGTTATTCAGCACAAAATTGTTGGCGGTTCCGTCGGCGTAGACGGTTCCGTTGCGCTGCGCACCGGTACCGAGGATGGAGCCGCTATTGTTCACAACAAGCCCTGTTCCATCGATATTCAGCGCACGGCTGCCCGATGAGATGGTGCCGGCATTGTTCACGACAGCACCGGTGAAGTCGCCGCCACCTGCCGGTGTGGCATTACCGAAATAGAGACCGTTCTGCACACCGGAAATGATACCGCCAGCCTGGTTGTCGATGGTGCCGCTGAAGCTGACGCCATTGACAAACCGGATACCGGCGGTCGTTCCGCTGTCACCTTCGCTGTCGATCAGACCGCTATTGGTGATGTTGCCTGTGAACAAGCCTTCGGAGGTGCCATCGAGCGCACCCGCATTGCGCGTACGTTCGAACCGCAGGCCATCACCAGCAGCCGCCAGACCAGCAGCGGCGGTGCCGCGACCCTGGACTGTTCCGCTATTGTCGATGTCAAAAGCGTTCCCGGCAGCGGAGAGCTCAACCGAGAAACCGGCGCCTTCATTGCCTGTACCTGCATCAATTGTCCCGGCATTGTTGAGGGCAAAATCCTGCGCTGTGCTGTCGGCATAGACCGTTCCGTTACGCTGGTTACCCGTACCCAGGATCGAACCGGTATTGTTGATGACTAGGCCGGATCCATCGATGTTCAATGCACGGCTGCCCGACGAAATGGTGCCCGCGTTGTTCACGACAGCACCGGTGAAATCACCGCCACCGGCCGGTGTCGCGTTGCCGAAGTACAGACCATTCTGGACACCGGAAATGGTGCCACCAGCCTGATTTTCGATGGTGCCACTGAAGGACACGCCGTTCACAAAGCGGATACCAGCAGCGGTACCGTTGGCAGCTTCGCTATCAATCGTGCCGCTATTGGTGATATTGCCTGTAAACAAGCCTTCGGATGTGCCGTCCAGAACACCCGCGTTCCGCGTACGTTCAAACCGCAGGCCGTCACCGGCTGTGGTCAGTCCGGCCCCGGCATTGCCGCGACCTTGCACGGTTCCCGTGTTGTTGATGTCAAAGGCGTTACCAGCCGCCGAAAGCTCAACCGAGAAGCCGGCGCCTTCCAGACCAGCGCCTGCATCGATCGTTCCATCATTATTGAGGACAAAGTCCTGCGCCGTGCTGTCGGCATAGACGGTTCCGTTGCGCTGGTTGCCTGTGCCCAGGATGGAACCTGAGTTGTTCACAACGAGGCCCGTTCCGTCGATGTTCAGCGCGCGGCTGTCCGAGGAGATAGTGCCAGCGTTGTTGACAACAGCGCCAGTGAAATCACCACCGCCTGCCGGGGTGGCATTGCCAAAGTACAGACCATTCTGCACGCCAGAGATGGTGCCTCCAGCCTGGTTGTCGATGGTGCCGCTGAAGCTGACGCCATTGACGAAGCGAATACCAGCGGCTGTTCCTTGTGTGCTTTCGGAGTTGATCACACCCGAGTTTACGACATCTCCCGTAAACAGTCCGGATGTCGAACCATCAAGTGCACCGGCCACCCGGCTTCGTTCGAAGCGAAGGCCATCACCTGCGCCAGCATCGCCAGCGGATGCCTGACCGCGGCCTTGCACCGTACCTGTATTGTTAACTGTGAAAGCGTTGCCAGCTTCACTCAGTTCAACCGAGAAGCCAGCGCCTTCATTGCCCGCACCGGCATCAATCGTTCCGTCATTGTTGAGAACGAAATCCTGCGCCGTGCTGTCAGCATAGACCGTACCATTGCGTTGGTTGCCGGTGCCGAGGATCGAACCGCTATTGTTGACGACGAGACCGGCTCCATCGATGTTCAATGCACGGCTGCCCGATGAGATCGTGCCCGCGTTATTGACGACAGCGCCGTTGAAATCGCCGCCACCTGCGGGGGTTGCGTTGCCGAAATACAGACCGTTCTGCACACCGGAGATGGTGCCGCCAGCCTGATTGTCGATGGTGCCAGTGAAAGACACACCATTCACAAACCGGATACCGGCTGTGGTTCCGCTGTCACCTTCGCTGTCAATGAGACCGCTATTGGCGATGTTCCCGGTGAACAGACCAGCCGAAGTTCCATCGAGTGCACCCGCATTGCGCGTGCGTTCAAAACGCAAGCCATCGCCCGCAGTGGCCAGACCGGCAGCTGCAGTGCCGCGACCCTGAACTGTACCGGTGTTGTTGATGTCAAAAGCGTTCCCGGCAGCAGAAAGCTCAACCGAGAAACCGGCTCCTTCCAGACCAGCGCCTGCATCAATCGTACCATCATTATTGAGGACAAAATCCTGCGCCGTGCTGTCGGCATAGACCGCACCGTTGCGCTGATTGCCCGTGCCGAGGATCGAACCATTATTATTGACGACAAGTCCCGTTCCATCGATGTTCAGCGCACGGCTGTCCGATGAGATGGTGCCGGCATTATTGACGACAGCACCGGTGAAATCACCGCCGCCAGCTGGTGTGGCATTGCCGAAATACAGACCGTTCTGGACACCGGAAATGGTGCCACCCGCCTGGTTGTCGATGGTGCCAGTGAAAGACACGCCATTTACAAACCGGATACCGGCAGCAGTGCCATTTGCGGCCTCGCTGTCAATCGTGCCGTTATTGGTGATGTTGCCCGTGAACAGACCGACGGATGAACCATCGAGTACGCCCGCGTTTCGCGTACGTTCAAACCTCAGGCCGTCACCCGCCGTGGTCAGGCCAGCACCGGCGTTGCCGCGGCCTTGCACGGTTCCCGTGTTGTTGATGTCAAAGGCATTGCCTGCTTCGCTCAGCTCTACCGAGAAACCGGCACCTTCCAGACCAGCGCCTGCATCAATCGTTCCGTCATTGTTGAGAACGAAATCCTGCGCCGTGCTGTCAGCATAAACCGTACCATTGCGCTGGTTTCCTGTGCCGAGGATCTGGCCGCCTTCAAGGTTGTTCACAACCAGTCCGGTGCCATCAATGTTCAGCGCGCGGCTGTCCGACGAGATGGTGCCGGCATTGTTGACAATACCGCCTGTATGATCGGCATCATTGCCGAAATAGAGGCCATTTTGCGCACCGGAAATGGTGCCGCCAGCCTGGTTCTCCAGGGTGCCCTGGAAGCCGATCCGGTTGGCGAAGCGAATGCCGGCGACCGTACCCTGGGTGGATTCGGACGCGATGGAACCGCTATTGGTGATGTCGCCATCATAGATATAGGCGGGCGCGAGACCCGGGCCGAAGAAGCGCAGGCCATCGCCAGCGGTTCCGCCCGTTGGTGCAGCCTGTCCGCGACCCTGAACAGTTCCGGCATTGACGATGGAACCGCTCCGCGCGGCACCGCCGCCGCCAACTTCAATGGCAATGCCGGCGCCTTCAACGCCTGCGTCGATCAGACCGGTTGCGCTGTTGTTGATGGCAATATTGTTGGACGTCCGGTTTGCATAAACCGCGCCATTGCGCTGGCTGCCGGTTCCGCGAATGATACCGTCATTGTTGAGCGTGGCATCCGTGCTGTCAAAATTCACGACGCGCGAATCTGCTTCCAGAATACCGGTAGCGGCATTGTTGATGGTCGCACCGGTGGTGCCCGTATTGACCTGCACGGTCTGGGTCACACCGGCCGTCTGGAGCGTACCGGCATTGTCGAGCGTGACATCATTATTGTTCACGATCACAACAGGGGCGCCATCGACGATGCTTGTGATGCCCGGCGCGGCAGTGATGGTTTCGCCATCTGCGGCACTGGTCACGGTGATATTGTCACCGTCATTGATGATTTGCTGGGCATGAGCCTGAGCCGATGTCAGCAGAGCGATTGTTGACGAGGCAACAAGCAGTTTTCTCGATACCGAGCGCGTCGAACTAATGGGGGATTTAGTCATGATTTACACCTTCCTCTTTGCGGGAACAAACGTCCCGCGACACGACAGGTTCTGAGCATCGTGCCTTCTGAAGCGGTGTAATATGGAGGGGAATTCAGCTTGTATAATATAAGCTATTGATGATGATCATAAGCAAATATTATCGCATAATATACTGAAATATAATGATAAATATCAAAAGCCCATTCGGATACCGAACAGGCGAAGACGTCGTTTTGATTGTCGTTCGTGGAACGCCGAAATCTTACATGATCGGTGCCACGCCTGGAGGCGGATCTGATCGGATCTTGTCGCACAGCGCTTGCAGTATATGTTCGCGCGGACATCCCTTGCGGGACAGAAATCCGATCGTCCGGCCATAGCCGGGATCATCGATGCCGACCATGCGCACATCGGGATTGGCCGCACCCAGAAAGCTTCTCGCAAGGGCGGGAACCAGAGTCGATCCAAATCCTTGCGTGATATAATGTGTTGCGGTGAGCAGACTGGTCGCCGCCAGATCTTCCGGCATGTCGATACCGACATTTTTGTCGCCGCACAGCCGCAAGGTATTCTCGCGAAGGCAATGATCCTCGTTCAGCAAAATCAGTTCTTCAATGATGATTTCGCTCGCCGCAATCCGGTTGCGGTTGGCAAAGCGATGGTTTTTGGACACTGCCAGCAACAGGTCTTCGCGAAATACCGGAGTGAAATTCGTGGAAGGGTGGTCCACCGGTCCGCTGACCATAGCTATGTCGATGCGACGGTTCTGAAGCTCGGCAATTAACTGGCGCGTCGGCACCTCTCTGAACACCATGTCCATTTCTTTGCTGAGATTATTTACCGTACCAGCGATATAGGGGACGATAAACGGAGCAAGGGTAGGGAAAATCCCGATTTTCAAAGGCACCGACATCGGATCCCGATATTCTGCCGCATAATCCTTTATCTGTCGGGCCGACTTCAGCATGTCCTTGGCGGTCTCAATGATCCGGTGACCGGCTTCGGTTGCGATGACTTTCTGATTGGTCCGGGCGAAGATCTCGACGCCGAGGCGCTCTTCCAGTTTCTTCACCTGGGCCGAGAGAGCCGGTTGCGAGACGTTACAGGCTTCCGCAGCCCGACCGAAGTTCAAATAGCGGTCGATTGCAGTAATATATTCCAGGTCACGCAGTTTCATGCAAGTTCTCCCAAGATAACCGGCATTCGTCAGATGTCATGGCAAGGTTACACTTGCTGCCCGAATTTGTCCGAGAGGTTCCGAAGGTCAGAAACCGGAAATTGCGAATTCCGCAAGATATCCAAGGTTTTTATCAGTTTCGGGTCACTGAAAACGAACCCGGGACAATATCCGCTACCGGGATGTTGCGGACATAAGGCTTGGGGCGCCGCTATAGGTGCAAAAGCGGACGTTTGTTTTGCACCTTCTTCCTATCCAGAAAAGACTGTTATAGAGTGATAGCATCGCAGTAGAGGAGTAGGACAATCCGGATAGTCATCCTTAATGGCGTTGGAAGCGCAGGTAAAAGTTCTACGGCGAAGGCTCTTCAATCCCTGCTAAACAAACCGTATTTGCATGTCCAAGGCGATGCCTTCCTCGAAATGCTGCCCGAGAAAATGTTCGGTCACCCAGATGGTATCATATTCAAGAATATACAATCAGATGACGAGCCATCGATAGAAATAGAAATGGGAGCAAATGTCGACAAAATGCTTCGCGGCATGCGACGAAGCGTTGCTGCATTGGCCGATGAAGGAAACGACTTGATCGTCGATGATGTCATGCTGGAGAGCCACGAGCAGCAATTTTATCATTCGGTTCTAGCAGAGCATGAAGTTAGCTTTGTTGGGCTTTTTGCTCCTCTTGAGATACTTGAAAAACGAGAGAAAGAACGTGGTGATCGCCTTGTTGGACTGGCACGATGGCAAGTTGAACGAGTCCACAATGGTTTCACGTACGACTTAAAGATTGATACATCAGAAGCTTCTCCTCAAGAATGTGCAAACCAGATAGCGACAGCGCTTGAGCTCCTCTAATGTCCGCCAAGGGTGCAAAAGCGGACATTAGATTCAGTTAGTGTAATGGCTCCAGTTTTGGCATTCAATCAAAAGCGCATCTCAATATTTTAGTAATCTTTACCTACATCTAGGTGCCAGGGTTCATCCTTCAGTTTGAGGACGGCTGCCATTCGATTCTCAACGTTCATTTTTTGCAGAACCGAGGAAACGTGATGTTCAATTGTTCTTGGTGATCTGGATAGCGCTTGAGCAATTTCGCTATTGCTAAGGCCTTCACCAAGCAGTTTCAAAACAACTTGCTCTTTGGCCGTCAACCCCAATGAATTTTGGCGAGATGCGTTGTACGGGCCTCTCGGGATTTTTAATCGATCGCGTCGAATACCTCTTGTTTCTGCCGCATCAATCAAACGTGCGACTGCCGCGTCTGCCTTCTGATCACGCAAGCTTTTGAGTGCTTGAGAAATAAGTGCAGGCTTTGCTGTCAGACCATAGCAAATATTGGCAAGATACTCGGCGCCAGCTTTGGCGAATTTATCCCCAGATTTCTCGAAATTTCCTTCAACCGCATCATCAAAGGAAGTGAGCGGGCTGTTTAAAGACAAGCCTGTTGGCCGGTCCAGCAGTTTAGCCCAAAAAGCAAATTCTCCCTTAGTCCAAACGCTGAAGCGTTCGATGTCAATTTTACCGAGCGCAAACATCGCATCATCGACAATAGCTGCGGCACCAGACAACCATGCTTTCTCTAGAAACCCCAATAAAATTGGTATTTGATACTGTACTTCACCTGTTTCCAGCGCGTC
>JBCBZY010000348.1:0-2796 GCA_039815115.1 Pseudomonadota bacterium
CATGTAGCGGGCTATGAGGGGGCAGTAGCGATGCAAAATGCGCTGGTTTTGCCGACCAAAAAGGCCGACTATCGGGTTATTCCCTGGGCTGGGCATTGCGATTTAATTTTGATCACCCTGAACGCCGATGGCAGTGTTTCTGTCGAAGATAATGGCCGCGGCATTCCGGTTGGCATGCACAAGGAAGAAGGTGTCAGCGCGGCTGAAGTTATCATGACGCAGCTCCATGCGGGCGGTAAGTTTGAAAATACATCGGACGATAATGCCTATAAGGTCTCCGGCGGCCTCCACGGCGTTGGTGTGTCCGTGGTGAACGCGCTGTCCGAATGGCTGGAACTGAATATCTGGCGCGATGGCAAAGAGCATAATATGCGCTTTGAATTTGGCGATGCTGTGCGCCCACTGGAAGTCATCGGTGACGCCAATGGTAAAAAGGGTACGCGGGTGACCTTCTTCCCCTCCCCTGACACATTCAAGATTACCGAATTTGATTTCGAAAAGCTGGAGCATCGTTATCGCGAGCTGGCTTTCCTCAATAGCGGTGTGCACATCCTGCTGCGTGACGAGCGCCATGAAGAGACCAAGGAAATTGATCTGTTCTATGAAGGCGGCATTGCGGCCTTTGTCCAGTATCTCGACCGCAACAAGACCGCGCTGGTAGCCGACCCGATTGCAATCAGTGGCACGCGCGATGATGTCACCATCGATGTCGCGCTGGAGTGGAATGACAGCTATTATGAAAATGTCCTGTGTTTCACCAATAACATCCCGCAGCGCGATGGCGGCACCCATTTGGCCGCGTTCCGTTCGGCCCTGACACGGACGTTGAATAACTATGCCGAAAGCTCTGGCGCGTTAAAGAAAGAAAAGGTCAAGCTGACCGGCGATGACATGCGCGAAGGCCTGACCGCCATTGTGTCGGTCAAACTGCCAGATCCGAAATTCAGTTCGCAGACCAAGGACAAGCTGGTTTCTTCTGAAGTCCGCCAGCCTTTGGAAAGCCTGATGGCCGACAAGCTGGCTGAATGGCTGGAAGAAAACCCGCAAAATGCGATGATGGTCGTGCAGAAGGTGATTGATGCCGCTGCGGCTCGTGAAGCCGCCAAAAAGGCGCGTGAACTGACCCGGCGCAAGGGCGCGATGGATATTGCCTCCCTGCCCGGCAAGCTTGCCGATTGTCAGGAACGCGATCCGGCGAAATCCGAACTGTTCCTGGTGGAGGGTGACTCCGCTGGTGGTTCCGCCAAACAAGGCCGTGACCGCCATTATCAGGCGATCTTGCCGCTCAAGGGTAAGATTTTGAACGTCGAGCGCGCCCGTTTTGACCGGATGCTCTCCTCCAAGGAGGTCGGCACGCTGATTCAGGCCATGGGAACCGGTATTGGCCGCGAGGATTTCGACATTGAAAAACTGCGCTATCACAAGATCGTGATCATGACCGATGCTGACGTCGACGGCGCGCATATCCGGACCTTGCTGCTTACCTTCTTCTATCGGCAAATGCCGGAAATTGTGGAAAACGGGCATCTCTACATCGCCCAACCTCCACTTTACAAAGTCGGCAAGGGCAAGAGCGAGGTATATCTGAAAGACGATAATGCACTGGACCAATATTTGGTTGACGCGGGTCTCCAGAGCATGATTTTGCAAACCAGCGAAGGGGCACGCTCTGGCGAAGATCTGCGCAGTCTGGTCGAACATGGCCGGCGCATGCGTTCGCTTATGGCCTATGTACCCCGGCGCTATGACAGCACGATTGTCGAAGCGATGGCACTGACAGGTGCGCTTAACCCGAACCATGGACCGGCCGAGCGGCAAGCGGCGGTTGAGGCTGCTGCCGCGTGGATGGACGCTGTGGATGACGAAGGCCGCTGGTCTGGCCACGTTTCCGAAGAAGGTGGCTATGCATTTGAACGCCTGTGGCGCGGCGTCACCGATCATCACATCATCGAGGCCAAATTCCTGGAATCCGCCGAAGCTCGCAAATTGCATAGCCTCGCCTCTGAACAGAGCGCGACTTACGCCAAGAGCAGCCGTCTTGTGAAAGGCGCAGCTGATGATGCCGAGGATGATGGCGCTGTCGGGTCAGATGGCACGCTGATAACGCGGCCATCCGAGTTGCTTGAGGCGATACTCGCGGCGGGCCGTAAAGGTCTGTCTTTCCAGCGCTATAAGGGCCTGGGCGAGATGAATGCCGAACAGCTATGGGAAACCACGCTGGATCCCGAAGTCCGCTCGCTGCTGCAAGTGACGATCGAACAGGCGGATGTGACCGACGAGATATTCACCAAACTAATGGGTGACGTCGTCGAACCGCGGCGGGAGTTTATTGTCGATAACGCGCTGAACGTCGCTAATCTGGACGTTTAGGCGCCATTATGTGCCGGCTGGCGCGAGTCAGTCGGCAATCTCCAAACCCACGGCATCGGCCATGAAGCCGTAGATATCGGAATATTCCTCGATCAACTTGTCCGTCGGTTTTCCGCTGCCATGCCCTGCCCGCGTTTCAATGCGGATCAGATGCGGTTTGTTTCCTGTGTTCAGAGCCTGCAGGCGTGCCGTATATTTAAAGCTGTGCCCCGGCACCACGCGATCATCGGTATCAGCGGTTGAGACGATCAACGCGGGATAGTCTGTGCCGCCCTTGATGTTGTGATAGGGCGAATAGGTCAGCAATTTCCGGAAGTCCGCTTCCTTGTTGGGATAACCATAGTCGTCCACCCAGTAACGCCCTGCAGTAAACCGGTCAAAGCGCAGCATGTCCATCACGCCCACGGCAGCATGACCCGTTGTGAA
>JBCBZY010000164.1:0-6219 GCA_039815115.1 Pseudomonadota bacterium
AATTCTTGATACCATACTGGACATTTTGGGGGTAGGCTCCTTATCAGGCGCTGAACGGCAAACTATATCGTTGTTAAGCTTGTATTAGCTGTGGCAACTTCCAAGCCAAATTTAAAGGAGTAATTCCATGTTTTCCGGCTCAATTCCGGCTCTGGTGACTCCCTTTCGCGACGGATCGTTTGCGGAAGCGGAATTTCGGGCGCTGGTAGACTGGCAGATCGAACAGGGCAGCAGCGGTCTGGTGCCTTGCGGAACCACTGGAGAGTCCTCAACCCTGTCCAATGCCGAACATCATCGTGTGATCGAGGTTTGTATCGAGCAGGCGGCTGGTCGCGTGCCGGTGATTGCAGGCTGTGGGTCGAATGACACCACTAATGCCTTGCTGCACCTGAATTTCTCGCGAAAATGCGGAGCGAAGGCCGGACTGGTCGTGGCCCCCTATTATAACCGCCCGAACCAGCAGGGCATTTACGCGCATTTCGAGACGCTCACCAAAGGCAATGATCTCCCGCTGGTGCTTTACAATGTCCCTGCCCGGACAGTGACGGACATATTGCCTGAAACTGTCGCGGCTCTTGCCAAGCTTCCCTCGGTGGTTGCGATCAAGGATGCCAGCGGTGAAATTGACCGGGTGACCGATCACCGGCTTGCTTGTCCGGATGATTTCTGCCTGTTGTCAGGAGTGGATGAATTGTCACTGGCCTTCAACGCTTCGGGCGGCGGCGGATGTATTTCCGTCACGGCCAATGTCGCACCCAAACTTTGCGCAGAGTTTCAGGCGGCATGTCAGGCCGGCGACTATGACAAGGCGCGGGAGCTCAACGACATCTTGTATCCGCTTCACAAGGCACTTTTCTCCGATGCGTCTCCCGGGCCGGTCAAATATGCCCTGTCGCGGGTTGTTGACAAATTCCCGACGGATTTGCGTTTGCCGATGACGCCGCCTTCGGAAACCAGCAGGAAAGCCGTGGACGCCGCTCTGGAAGGGGCTGGCCTGGTCTGATGGCAAAACCCCGTCCCACCGAATTTGACAAGCAGAAGGTCGTCGCGGAAAACCGCCGTGCGCGGTACGACTATCATCTGGACGAAAAATTCGAGGCCGGGTTGATGCTTGCCGGGACGGAGGTCAAATCGCTTCGCTTCGGGTCGGGAACGATTGCCGAGAGCTATGCCGAGGTCAAGGACGACGAGGTCTGGCTGATCAATTCCAATATCCCGGAATGGAGCCATGGTAACCGGTTCAATCATGAACCGAAACGGCCGCGCAAATTACTGCTCAACCGGCGCGAGATCAACAAGCTCTACGGGGCGGTCAACCGCAAGGGCATGACGATTGTTCCGCTGTCGATCTATTTCAACAGCCAGGGCCGGGCGAAGATCGAACTCGCTCTGGCCAAAGGCAAGAAGGCCCCGGACAAGCGCGCGACCGAAAAAGATCGCGACTGGAAACGGCAGCAGGGCCGATTGATGCGCGAACATGGCTGATCAGAACAAGGACTGGGCTGCACGAAAGATCAAGCGGGTCGTCGCTTGGCTCGAGCAGAAGATGCCTACCCGCGACGGGATGCGGAAAAACCGCTATCTCAAACCCATCGCGCACCGGTTTTTGCGTTCTGATCTCTGGCGCTTTACCCGTCGGTCGGTACCGCGCGGAGTGGCGCTGGGCATGCTGGCCGCCTTTCTGATCCCGGTCGGGCAAATATTTGCAGCTGTTTTTCTGGCACTCCCGGTGCGGGCCAATGTCCCGATTGCGGCGCTCACGACATTTATCACGAATCCGTTCACCTATCCGTTCTGGATTGCAGTCGCCAATCAGATCGGCAAATTTGTTCTGCGGATTGATGCATTGACTGCGGGTCAGCCGCTCAATGAAGGCATGCGAAGCGGTCTGGGAGAATGGCTGAGCTGGTTTGTCCGCGAGGCCGGGGTAACAGCCTTTGGATTTTTGCTGTTGGCGATAGTTTTTGGAGCAATTGGTTATGTTGCGAGTTCCCTCGGCTGGCGATGGTGGGTGGCTCGAAAACGGGCGAAGCGTTTGAGTCAATTGGGATTGAAGCAGGTGGATTATGGCGAGTGAAGCCGGCAGCAGTTCGGGGCTGCTCAATCAGAGCACGCGGCAAACGGCGCTCGGCACGCAAACCCGTCTGGCGATACTGTGTGTTGCCATTATTGCTTCGGTGGGTCTGCTATACTGGCAGGTCCCCAATACCGCTTTGCTTGTCGCCTTTGCCGCGATGGTCATTTGCACAGCTGCGGCTGTCTATTTCATTCGGCCCCAAACCGGGCTTGTTGATGAGGATGTCACGGAATCGGCCGACTGGGTGGTCACCCGCCTGATTGCGGACCAGTCAGATATTGGTCTGGCTGTGACGGATCGGGCAGGCCGTCTGGTTTGCGCGAATGACCTTTTCACCAAATGGTTTAACGGTCCCGCTATACCCCCGGAACTGCCGCTTCAGGCAGGCGGGAATGACTTGCTCGCGACAGCAGGACGCAACGCCTGGCGCGATGGCAGGGGCTATGCGGAAGGCCTGAAGCGCGGGGTGGCGGAATATGCCGCCAAAGTGCTGCGCACCGGTCAGGGCGACGAATATCTGCTGTGGCAGTTCACTCCCGAGATTCAGGCGGACATTCTGGATGATACAATCAAGATGGTGGGCGGCCCCACCGGGCGCGCGCTGTCTGAATCCGGAGTACTCGCTACAGTGATTGGCAGCGAGGGGCGGATCCGGGCTTCCAATGCCGGGTTTGCTTTACGTGCAACCGGGAGCACCGACGCCAATATCTCGGGACGCAATTTCATCAATTTTCTGCGTGCGGACGACAAGGGTACGATTTTCTTCGAGCGGGAAGGAAGGCATGGCACTCCCGTACGCATGTTCCATGTTCCACTGGATCGGGCGCAAAAGAAAGGTCCCGCGCTTGTCCTGCTGATTGATGATGACGGCGGCACGTTCGAACGTGGTCAGGCGCTGGAGCAGGTTGAGTCGATGTTGTCGCTTCTGCCGCTGGGTCTGGCACTGACGGACCGCGACGGCCGGTTCCTGTTCCTCAACAAGGCTTTTGCGCGCACGGCGGGTGTCGGTGAAGGTGAAAAGCCGCTCTATCCGGGTGACCTCATGATCCGCGACGACAAGTCAGCGGTGGCGGATGCGGTCCGGCGCTATGCCAGCGGTCCGCCCATGTCCGGTGACATGGCTGTGCGGCTCCGCTCCGGCGGTGATGATCCCGTAGCGCTAGGCATGGCGAGTGTGCGCGGACTGGGTGATGCGGCGGTGTTGCTGTCGATCAAGGACAATAGCGAGGAAACCCGGCTCAAGAGCCAGGTAGCGCAGGCAACGAAGATGCAGGCGGTCGGGCAACTGGCCGGCGGCGTCGCGCATGATTTCAACAATATCCTGACCGCAATTATTGGACATTGCGATCTCATGCTGCTGCGCCATGCGCCGGGCGACAGTGATTATGATGACATTCAGCAGATCCGCAACAACAGCAATCGGGCGGCTGGCCTGACCCGGCAACTGCTCGCCTTTTCCCGGCAACAGACGCTGCGGCCCCAGATCCTGCAGCTGCCCGATGTGGTCGCGGATGTCTCCAACCTGCTCAAGCGACTGCTTGATGATAATATCGAGTTGGAAGTGAAGCACGGCCGTAACTTGGGACTCGTGCGCGCGGATCCGGGGCAGCTGGAGCAAGTCATCATCAATCTTGGCGTCAATGCACGTGATGCGATTAATGACCGCGGTCCCGGCGGCGGCACCATATCGATTTCCACCCGGTCTGTTACACCCGCCGAAGTGCGAGAGCTCAAGAGCGAGATCCTTCCGGTGGGTGAGTATACCGCGCTGTTTGTGGAGGATACCGGGAAGGGCATTCCGCCACAGGTCATCAGCAAGATTTTCGAACCTTTTTTCACAACCAAGGAGGTCGGCAAGGGAACCGGACTGGGCCTGTCGACAGTCTACGGGATCGTCAAGCAGTCGGGTGGCTATATTTTCGCCGATTCCGAACTGGGTGAGGGCGCCACTTTCTCGATCTATTTTCCGGTCCATAAATTGTCCGAGCAGGAGAAACCGCAGGCGATCGAACCATTGAAGGCAGCTGCAAAGAAAGAGCTTTGGGGTAGTGGCCACATCCTGCTGGTCGAGGATGAGGACATGGTTCGTGCCGTTGCTGAGCGTGCCCTGACCCGACAGGGCTATTCAGTGATGACCGCTTGTGATGGGGAAGAGGGCCTGGCCCATCTCGCAGCTCAGGCTGAAGCCGGGGAAGAGATATTCGACATGATCGTGTCCGATGTGGTCATGCCCAATATGGATGGTCCGACCATGGCACGTCAGGTGCGTCATGAATATCCCGATATGCCGATCCTGTTCATGTCAGGCTATGCTGAAGAGCAGCTCCGCAAATCCATCGATCTGGACAATGTTGCATTCTTGCCCAAGCCCTTTTCCGTCGCGCAGATTGCTGAGGCTGTCGGAGAAATTTTGACCGAAGAAGACAAAAGTGAAGATTAATCTTTCCTAAGATCATAAAATAAAACGGATTTATCTTATATCAAAAAATATTCGTTCCCCTCTTGTTCTAGTAGAACAAATGCGGTACATCATTTCCATCATTGATTGATATCGTACAAGCATTTAGCGAAGGGGACAGGCAAATGGCCGGCAATTTAAAAGTCGTGGAATCGGAAAATCAATTGAACTCATCAGACAGACAAAAGGCGCTCGACGCGGCCCTGGCACAGATTGATCGTGCCTTTGGCAAGGGCTCGGCAATGAAGCTGGGCTCGCGGCAGGCGATGGAAGTGGAGGCCATTTCCACCGGCTCTCTCGGACTTGATATCGCACTGGGCATCGGGGGACTGCCCAAGGGTCGTGTGATTGAAATTTACGGACCGGAAAGTTCGGGTAAAACAACGCTGGCTTTGCATGCCATTGCCGAAGCGCAGAAAGCTGGCGGAACCGCTGCTTTTGTTGATGCGGAACATGCGCTCGATCCGGTTTATGCCAAGGCACTGGGCGTCGACATTGACGAACTGATCGTGTCACAGCCGGATACCGGCGAGCAGGCGCTGGAAATTACCGACACGCTGGTCCGGTCCAACGCGATTGACGTTCTTGTGGTGGACTCGGTTGCGGCTCTGGTGCCGCGGGCGGAGATTGAGGGTGAGATGGGTGATACCCATGTCGGCTTGCAGGCCCGGCTGATGAGTCAGGCGCTGCGCAAGCTGACCGGTTCGATCAGCCGCTCCAAATGCATGGTGATCTTCATCAACCAGGTGCGAATGAAAATCGGTGTCATGTATGGCAACCCCGAAACGACATCTGGCGGTAACGCGCTGAAATTCTATGCATCGGTACGGCTGGACATCCGGCGGACCGGACAGATCAAGGAACGCGACGAGATTGTCGGCAACTCCACCCGGGTTAAGGTCGTCAAGAACAAGGTCGCGCCGCCGTTCAAGCAGGTTGAGTTCGACATCATGTACGGCCAGGGCATTTCGAAAGTTGGCGAGATTATCGATCTGGGCGTCAAGGCCGGAGTGGTCGAAAAATCCGGCGCATGGTTCTCCTACGACTCCGTACGCATCGGACAGGGGCGGGAGAATTCCAAGCGCTTCCTGCTGGAAAACCCGGAAATGATGGCAAAGCTGGAAGGTCAGATCCGCGGCAAGGAAGAAGAAGTTGCCGAGGAAATGATGACCGGACCTGTCGGCAGCGAATCCGAAGACGACAGCTAGATTGCATCAGGGCGGGGGCTGATCAGATCGGCCCCTGCGCCAAAGGGCGCGATTGACGCACTTTTCCAAATAGAGATTTTGCCGGGACAGGCCTTCCCCGAGGCCGCGTCAGGCAAGCGGGCCGTCCTTCTGTCCCCCGACTTTGAGGACGGCCCTTTTATTTGGGATTCGGAGATTTTCTCCGGATCGCTCGTGCCACCGAGCTCCATATGGCGGTTGTTCCTGCCAGCGGATGCAGATGGTATTCTCCATTGACAGCTGGGTGTGCGAACATACGGCCTGGAAAAGCCCATTGAGGCATCAAGCGGGATTGTAAACCATCAGCGGCTGCCCTAAGTCCACAGCATGAATACGACGAACGACATAAGACGCTCTTTTCTTGAATATTTTGGAGATAACGGACATGAAATTGTGCCGTCATCTCCGCTGATTCCGCACAATGATCCGACGCTGATGTTCGTCAATGCCGGGATGGT